>JAICEV010000139.1 GCA_025923975.1 Propionibacteriaceae bacterium | reverse complement strand
GGAGGCGGTCTTTCCTCTGTTTGATTGCTCGCTGCCGCTCGCTGCGGATCGCGCTGGAGAAGCCGCCTACTTTGTCGTCGCTCGCCGACGAGAACCGTGTCGGCTCGCTCCTCCGCAGCATGGCGGCGCGCGATCCGGTGCGAGCGACGACGAAGTAGGCGGACTCCACGCGCGATTGCGCGAGCAGCTCAAGAAAAGTAGGCCCGTGCGACCGAGGGCAGGTCCAGCGGCCGCTCGGCAGGCTGCCGGGTGATCACCCACGCCGCGATAGCCGCGCCCGCCACTGCGAGTAGCAGTGCCACCGTCGCGATCATCAATACGGTCGTCGAAACGCCTGCCAGGCCGGCGCCGGTGCTCTCTTTCTAAGCGCTAGCCACCAAGAGAGAACGCCGCCTCAAGATCATGTGCCGAGTATGCGCGGAAGGCGATATGAGTCTCAGTGCTGACCACGCCGGGCACCTTGTTGAGCCGGTCCGCGACGATGTCGGCCACTTGATCATGATTGGACACCCGGATCATGACGATCAAGTCGATCGTGCCCGTCACTGAATAGACCTCGCTGACTCCGTTGAGCGCAGCGATCTCTTCAGCAACCTCCGGAATACGCGCTACCTCTGCCTTCACGAAGACGATCGCAGTGACCATGGCGGTCATCTTAATGTTGGCGCCGGTCACAAAGCCGCCACTTCACCCAGCGCATAGTGCACCAGCGCTTCGTGGTCGAGCACGGCGTGCAGCGGCCACATCCAGTCGCCGGTGATCTCGATCAATCGGGTACCAGGCTGCTCGAGCCAGTCCGCGATCCGCTCAGCCTCTTCAATTCCGGCGGCTGGCAACGGGTCAGGCGGCTTCGGGACGGTCTCAGCTGTGGCCCGCACTGCGCGGGCGACTGCCTGCGGTACTTCCCGAGGTGTCGCGAGTCCGGCGCCGGCCAGCCGACCGTAACGGATGACGTGAATCTCCCAGTCCAGGTCAACTTTCCGCGCGGCCACGATCTCGGCACAGCCCGCCAAGCTACGGACGCGATGGAACCGCGCGGCGGTGCGGGTCAGAGTCTCCAGACGTCGCCGAATGATGGCGGCTTCCTCGAAGCGTTGCTGACCGACTAGTCGGGTCAACCTGGCCTGTACCCCCCGGACAACGGGCCGCGCGTCGACCGACAATGCGACGCGTACCGCTTCGACGATCTCGCGGTAGCCATCCCGAGAGATAGTGCCGTCACATGGCGCCGCGCACCGGCCCATACCGGCCAGGGCGCAGGCGGAGATCGGTGTGGTCCTGCTCAGTCGTGGCGTGCACTGGCGGATTGGGAAGCCGTCATAGATGGCGAGCGCTACATCCTCGGCCGACTGGCGGCGAGGAAATGGACCGAAATACGTGGCACTGTCATCGCGAACAGTTCGGACCACCGACAACCGCGGGAACGCTTCGTCGGTGATCTTGATCCACTGGGTGCGTTCCGGAAACTTCGAGCGCCGGTTGTACCGCGGCGCGTGAGTGGCGATCAGCCGCAGCTCGGTGACGTCTGCCTGCAGCTGGGTGACGCACGGTATGGCCTCCACTCCGGTAGCCAGCCGCACCATTTCGTCGATCCGCGGTCGCTTCTCAGCGGCGGTGAAATAGTTGCGGACTCGAGCCCGAATGTTCTTCGACTTTCCGACGTAGAGGATGTGCCGTTGCTCGTCGTACTCGGCGACGAACAGATAGACCCCCGGTGAGGCGGGCAGGCCGGCAGCCCAGGTGCGCTTGGCGCGCCGCTGCGGTGAAACTCGGCGGGCGAACTCGCCCAGATCCTCGATGGTGTGCACGCCGAGATTGCCGACCCGCTCGATCAAGCCGTGTAACACCTCGACAGTGGCCTGTGCATCCGTCAGCGCACGATGGTTCGGAGTGACGGCGGTATGAAAGTGCCGGGCCAGCGTCGCCAGCCGGCAGTCGGACACTTCGTCACGGAGCAGGATCTGCCGGGCGAGAGCCGCTGTGTCGATCACCGGCCAGCGCGGATACGGGTACGCACACGCATCGCAGGCACGGCGTAGGAAGCTGATATCGAACGACGCATTGTGAGCGACGATCACCGTGCCATGGGCGAAGGCTAGGAACGATGGCAACACCTGGCGCAGCATCGGCGCGTTTGCCACCATCTGATTGGTGATGCCGGTCAGCACGGCAATCAGTGGTGGGATATGTGCCTTCGGATTGACCAGAGTCTGAAACTCGCCGAGCACCTCACCACCACGTACCTTGACGGCTCCGACCTCAGTGATCATGTCCGTCTCGGCACCGCCAGTGGTTTCTAGATCAACGACGCAGAAGGTGACTTGGGACAAATGCGTTCCAAGATCATCAAAGGAAGCCTGCACCGCCATGATCGCGACACTAGGGATCGCCTCCGACAGTGATGGGCGACGCGCCGTGGCGCAGCTCCCTTTCTTGGTAACTCGATCAGAAACCGATGTTCACGTTGGTTGCCGACGGTCTGCACGCGTTGCAACCCATGCAGAGCGCACGCTAGCTACGCCTGGGTTGCCGGCAAGGAGCTAGCAGCTGGGAGCGTCGAAGTTCTTCGTTGCCTTTTTGAACGCATTGATGTTCTTGGGCGCGCTGGCGTACTGCTTCAGCCAAGTCGCCTGTGCCTCTGATGGTCTGCCTGCCTTGTGCAGCGCGTTGCGCTGCATGAACTTTTGGTGAGCCTTCCAGTCCTTCATGCCGGCAGCTGTCGCTTCCAGCACCGGTTGCTGAGCCTTGCTCCGCTCGTTGCACTTCTTGAGGGAGGCAGCTACTGCAATGTCTGCCCCCTCCACTTTGCGGCACGAGCCCTCGAGATCCTCGTAAGTCGACAGGGCGTCGTTGTAGCGTTTGAGATCATCCGGGCCTTTCAGCCTGGTTTTCTTAAACCGTGCCCTCATCTCCTCGACGCTGGCCTTGCCGGCGAGGTTGTCCTTCTGGGCCTGGACGTGTTCCGCCCAATTCAAGACGCCAGTCTTGCCTTGCTTCCGCACAGCATCCGCGGCCCTCACCTTCGCCTGGCACGCCTCCAGCGCTTCCGCTGCGGCAGCGCTGGCGGCGTCGGTCGATGGTGTCGTCGACGGCGAAGGACTCGACTCTGCGGTGCTCGGAGCTTGCGACTCCGCCGCGATAGTGCTGGATTCCGCCTGCGGACCTGCCGTCGTTGTGTTGGGCCAGAACTTCCATGCTGCAACCGAACCACCAACCAGGAGTGCTGCAGCCACCACCAGCGGAATGATTACGCGTACTGGCCGGACTTTCGCCCGTCGTGCTTGTACCACATTTCCCCCAAGAGACTCCCCAGGCCCCCCAACTTACTTGAAGATCGTCGGGCGAGCGAATCATTCCACTGTCTAGCGAGACGATCAGCGACGGCACAGTATCTCCCCATGGAGTACGGCGAACCAGGCGTCTCGACGCTTCCCCCAGCGCCTCCACCCTGCCGCCAATTGAGCCAGTTCCACTGGATCTGACAGCTCTCGCTCGAGGGCCTGATGCCCGAAATCAGAGTGATCAAGCCGAGCTGCCCAGGTCTCGGACCACCAAGCAATATCCGCCGGCCTAGCGAAACACCAGGCGCTGGCCGAGGAATCGACGTCACGGAAACCAGCGGCATGTGCCCAGCCAAGCAGTCGCCGTCCTGCATCAGGTTCTCCACCGCCTGCGCGGGCCACCTCGTGATACAGCTCGAGCCATCGAGTGAGCGCCGCACTCGGCGGGTGCCAGGTCATAGCCGCATAGTCAGCATCGCGTACGGCCACCAGACCGTCCGGCACGCAGACCCGGCGCATCTCGCGAAGGGCTGCGACCGGATCCGCAAGGTGTTGCACGAGCTGGTGGGCATGGACAACGTCGAAGGAGGTGTCGCTGAATCCCAGCTGGTAGACGTCCCCGACAAGCAGGCTGAGATTCCTCACACCCTTGGCGGCGGCCATGGTCTCGGTTGCCGCGACGGCCGCCGGTGCGAAATCGATGCCGACCACCCAGCCCCCCGAGAGCCGTCCAGCCAGATCGACGGTAATAGTCCCGGGGCCGATGCCAACGTCCAGCAGCCGGTGTGTGGTGTTCAGCTGCGGTAGTAGATACGCCGCGGAGTTTTCAGCGGTCCGCCAACGGTGCGATCGAAGGACCGAGTCGTGATGTCCATGCGAGTAAACCTCGCGCGAGGGATGTGACACGCAGAAAGTGTCAGCGCTGTGCGAGACGGTACGAGCACCGGGGTCTGTTGCGGAAGGAATCGAGTATGGACGTGCTGCACGTGGATTGCCACTCCTGCGTCGCCAGGGGGACGGCTTGTAGTGACTGTGTCGTCACGGTGCTTCTTGGTACATCCGACGGTGTTGTGGAGCTCGATTCAGACGAGCAGGCTGCGCTGAAGGCGCTGGCCGGCTCTGGATTGGTGCCGCCGCTCAGGCTGATTCCGGGCGCCCGGCGGGTCCAAGACGTGCAGTCGCCGCCGGACTTGCGGGACTACGCGTAGATGCTTCTTGACCAATATCGGCGATCCTGATTGCCAGTAACCTAATCGTGACCTAATGTGGCACTCACTGTCCGGTGATAGCGGATGACGTCACTGTCAGCCACCGCTCAGTAGGCACGTCCATGACAGCTCTCAAGCTGCGCCCAGATCTGGGGAGATCTGACGCAGCGCACCAGAGAGTTGCGCGCAGGAGTCGGGGAACGCAGGAGTCGGGGGACTGTGAATTTCACTGCGCGCGTGACTTCACGCGCATTCGGGGTTAGCCGCGCCACATCGATCGTCCGAAGCGTACGCATTGCTGCGCTCGGGCTCGCCTCGGTGGCATTGAGCGCGTTGTTCGTCTTCCCAGCCAGCCTGCCCGCAGCAGCGGACCCACCGCTGACGGTGGGAGAGGCGCGGGAGTTGATCAAGCAGCTGGAGACCGATGCTGCTGCCATTGACCAGCAGTACGCCGGTGTCAAGGAGCAAATCAAGAAGGGCCGTGCGCAACTGAAGCTGAAGCAGGCTGACGTCCAGGCCCAGACCGAAAGGGTCGGACGGCTCAAGCTGCAGGTCGGTCAAGTCGCCCTGGCGCAATTCCAGAACCGGAGCCTTGACACGGCTGCCCAGCTCTTCGTGACCCCCGATACAGAGCGATTTCTCAGCCAGGTCTCCACAGTGCAGAAGGTCAGCGAGAACCAGAACTCCGCGCTCCAGGACTACCAGCAGGCCCAGGCGAACCTGGCCGCCCTGGAGCATTCCGCCGAGACCGATCTTGCTGCCCTCGGGGAGAAGGAAAAGCAGCTCAGGTCGCTCACCGCCGCGTCGGACAAGAAGCTCGACCAGGCCAAGAGGGTGCTGGCCAAGCTCACCGGGGATCAGCGAAGGCAGCTTGCCGATGCCGAGAAAAGGAGGACTGCACGCGCCAATGCTGCAGCGTCGCGAGACGCCGCGCGCGGGCCAATCAGCGGTAGCGGCAAGGGAGCAAAGGCGCTCGCGTACGCGAAAGCCCAGCTTGGCGAACCCTACGTTCGCAATGGCGCCGGGCCCAGCGGCTGGGACTGCTCGGGACTGACGATGAAGGCCTGGGGATCCGTTGGGGTCAGCCTGCCGCACTCGTCTGGACAGCAGTACAACCGCGTCCGACATATTGCGAAGTCGGATCTCCAGCTGGGCGATCTGGTGTTCTTCTACAACGACATCCACCACGTGGGCCTCTACGCCGGCAATGGGCGAGTCCTCCACGCCCCGCGGCCCGGTCAGTCGGTGGAGTACATCAAGATGTCCTACATGCCTTACCGCGGAGCCGGCCGGCCAGGCTGAGCTGCGAGCTACTAACGGCGCCGGCCGCGCGTACCCTGCCTCTTGTGTCAGCATCTCGCCGCCCGTACTGCGCTCTGTGGCGGTTGGCGCTGGCCGCGCTGACACTGGCGCTGCTTGGCTGCTCTGCCGCTGCTGTTGCGCCCTCTCCGTCGCCGCCTGCCTCGAGCTCGGTGGCGCCCCAGAGCTCGCAGCTGAACCGAGTCCGAGCCACCGTCGATGCCCTGCTGAGAGCGGCTCGTGCCGGCGATAGTACGGACTTTGATCGGCTGATCAGTGATCGAGACCCGACTTTTCCCGACCGTGCCCGGCTGCTTTATGACAACCTGAGCACACTGCCATTCACCACGCTTCAGATGCGTGTCGACCCGGCCCACTTCGGGCTCTCGGAGGCTCGTCGGCGGCTCCTCGGTCCGGACGCCTGGGTTCAGCGGGGGATTGTGGTCTGGCGACTTCCCGGCGATGCTGTCGAGGTTGAGCATGTGGTCTGGCTGACGTTTCTTGAGGCTGCCGGAGATGTCAAAGTGGCCGGCACCATCGACGAACCAGCGGGCAACGTCCGGGGGCAGCAGCCCAGCTGGTGGCTAGGTCCCTTCATTGGTCGCGAGTGGAACGAAGTCACGGTCTTGGCGGGCTTGGGACAGTCGCTCGACCGTTGGGTCCAGCTTGCCGCCGCGGCCGTTGCGAACGTGCGACAGGAGTTGCCGGACGGCCTGGGAGGTTCCTGGAACGGCCACGTCGTCCTCGAAGCGCCGGCAACTGTGCGCGATTTTGAGGCGATACTGAGCAAGCCGGCCGGTAGTTACGGCTCGATTGCGGCGGTGACGCATCGTGCCGGCACGACTGGTGATGCAATCCGCATCGTCGTCAATCCGAGGGCGGCACAATTGCCCGAGCGCGACCTGCAGGCAGTCATAGAGCACGAGATAGTCCACGTCGCAACCGGCTCGCCGAATTCGCCTGCTCCCACCTGGGCGGAAGAAGGCCTCGCCGAATGGGTTTCCATGCGAGTCCGTCCCGACCAACGAAGCGAGGGCACCGACGAACTGCTGGCACGCGTACGCGACGACGGTCCACCCCGCTCCTTCCCGCCTGACCAGCGATTTGGGGCAGCTGCCCGCGACCTCGAACAGGCCTACGCTGAGGCCTGGCTCGCGTGCCGCTTCATTGCCGACCAGCATTCAGAGAGCCAGTTGGGCTTGTTCTATGCCGAGTTGGCCGGCGGAAGCACCTTGGACGAGGCGAGCCAGTCCATCCTCCATCTCAGCGAGGCTGCGCTGACCGCCGAATGGCGGGCGTATCTTGCCCGCTTGGCGCGGTACTGACCGTGCCAGCGACCTTGATCATCACCAACGACTTTCCGCCGCGGGTTGGCGGCATAGAGTCCTTCGTCAGCAAAGTCTGTGAGCTGCTCGACCATGACGTAGCGGTGTACGCGTCCGGTTCGGCTGACGCCGCCGCCTCCGACCGCGACCGCCCTTATCCAGTGATCCGCGACGGGCCGCTGCTCTTGCCGACGCCCCGAGTCGCAGTCCGCGCCGCCGCCCTGCTCCGTGCTGTCGGAGCGACGCGGGTGATCTTCGGCGCAGCGGCTCCGCTCGGTCTGCTGGCTCCGTCACTGCGGCGGGCGGGTGCTAGCCGGATTATTGGTCTGACTCACGGTCACGAAACCTGGTGGGCACGGGTGCCGGCAGGACGCCAGCTGCTTCGCCGGATCGGCGACAGCTGTGATCACCTCACCGCGATATCCAGCTTCACCGAACGCTGTGTCGCGAGCGCTCTGAGTCCAACTGCCCGGAGGCGAATGCTGCGGCTGGCTCCGCCGGTCGACATCGAGCGCTTCCGACCGGCTGAGGGAGCCGGCGGAAGTCGCGTTACCCGCTGCGTCGCCGTCGCGCGGCTGATCCCTCAGAAAGGTGTATCCACCCTGCTTCGGGCGTGGCGGATGGTGATCGATAGTCCTAGGCGGGGTGGCGATGGGGGCGACCTGATCATCGTTGGCGACGGTCCGTTGCGGGCCCGACTGGAACGAACCATTGCCGAGCTCAGGCTGTCGGATTGCGCCCGCATCATTGGCGCGCTGCCGCACGCCGGTGTGGTCACGCAGTTGCAGCAGGCCAGTGTCTTCGCCCTGCCAGTGCGCACCCAATGGGCTGGCCTCAACCCCGAAGGGCTCGGCTTGGCGGCCCTCGAGGCGGCGGCCTGCGGATTGCCTGTCGTCGTCGGTAACTCAGGTGGCGCACCAGAGACGGTGGCGGACGGCGAGACCGGCTTCGTCGTGCCTTCACATGATCATCAGCAGTTCGCGGAGCGGCTCGGTTCGCTGCTGGACAATCCGCGCCTTGCACAGCAGATGGGGGCCCGCGGGCGCCGCTTCGTGTGCACGCATTTCAGCACCGAGTCGGCTCGGGCGACGCTCCGCGAAGCGCTCGACCTCTGAGACGTGAGTCGCAGCGGCACAGTGCAGTAACACAGCGCAATCCCCAGGGAGCGGAGCGAGCAATCAGACCCGGATCGCGCGCCGCCGTGCTGAGGAGGAGCGAGGGGACACGTTTTTTG
>JAICEV010000138.1 GCA_025923975.1 Propionibacteriaceae bacterium | reverse complement strand
TGGCGAAGTCGGCTGCGTCGACGACGCCGCTGCCCTCGAAATCGTTGAACTGGCCGCGGACCTTGGTGATCATCGCGTGCCGGGCCACGAACCCGATGCGGGAGTGGGCGGGGTCGAGGACGTAGGTGCCGGACAGGTCGGCGAGGGGGGCCAGGGTGATGGTGGGGTTGGTCATGGTGGGCTCCTGAAGCAGTCGGGGAGTCGCGCCACCAGATTGGTGACGCGTCACTTACATAGGCTATGAACCTACGTGACGTGTCAACTATTCCGGATACGATGGTGAACATGAGTTCGGAGGTTCGATGGCTGACCGCGCAGGAGCAGCACCTGTGGCGGGGCTGGCTCAAGCTGAACACCAAGTTGGCCTCAGCATTGCACCGCGAGCTGCAGGAAGACGCCGGCCTGTCGATGCCGGACTTCGAGGTCCTGGTCCACCTCACCGACAATCCCGAGGGTCGGGTGCGGGTCACCGAGCTCGCCGGGCTGCTGCAGTGGGAGCGCAGCAGGGTCTCCCATCACATCAAGCGCATGGAACGTCGTGGCCTGGTGGGGCGTATGGAATGCTCCGAGGACGGCCGCGGGGCTTTCGTCGTGATCACCCCTCAGGGCCGTGCTGCGATCGAGGAGGCTGCTCCCGGCCACGTCATGGCGGTGAGGCGGCTGGTGTTCGACGCCCTCAGCGAGGAGGAAAGAGCGGTCCTCGCGGCAGTCATAGACAAGCTTCTGGCCCGAACCGACCAGGCGCCGACGCACGAGTGACCACGGACGGGATCATTCGCCTGCGCGGCTTCGCGAAGTGATGACCGTTAGCGGAACATCGGTTCTGGCTCAGACACGATGTGGGAGGTCCAAGAATCCAGCGCAGTGACACGAGCGGGCGTCCATCGGGTGGATGGAGTTCGATGTCGCCGCGAGCGTGTCCCTAGTCTTGGATGGTCGTGGTCAGTCTTTCTGCCGAACGCCGGATCGCCCTGCATCGTCGGGCCCTTTGGCTGGAGTACTCCACCGTTGGGTGGAACGTTGTCGAGGCTGTAGTGGCGATAGGGGCCGGGGCTATCGCGGGCAGCGTCGCACTGATCGGGTTTGGCGCTGACTCGGCGATTGAGGTGATCAGCGCAGTTGGTCTGCTCTGGAGACTGCGCAAGGCGGGGCCGCATGCGGCGGTGAATGAAGAAAGTGCAGCGGAGAAGCGTGCGCTCTACGTCGTTGCGGTCACCTTCTTCGTGCTGGCCGGCTACATCACCTGGGAGGCAGTGAGGTCACTCATCAGCCGCGAGCCGCCGCTGACGTCGCCAGTCGGGATCATCTTGGCTGTGGTGTCGCTGTTGGTCATGACCGGGCTTGCCTCAGTCAAGCAACGGACCGGCAGGGAGATGGGGAGCCGAGCCCTGGTCGCCGACTCCAAGGAGACCTGGGTGTGCTCCTACCTGTCACTGACCCTGTTGCTCGGTGTGGGCGCGTACGCGGTATTCGGCTGGTGGTGGGCTGATCCGGTAGGTGCACTCGCGATGCTTCCGGTCATCCTTTGGCAGGGATGGGAGACGCTGGCTGAAGCGCGTGAGCCAACAGACCATCCAGAGCGGACTTGACGGCTGCTGACCTGGCACGTCCCAAGGTCGACCGTCAAGCACCGCGCCTGGCGATCCGCCGGATGATCTTGCGACCGACGATGACTGAAAGCCCCAGCGCTGCCGCCAGTGAGCCGAAGAACATGAGGTATCCCACGAAGCCCGCTTGTTCGTCGACGGGCAGCCAGTCGGGCAGGAACTCCTTCGTGGACTCCAGCGGGCGGAGGCTCGGGCCAGCGAGTTGCTGAGTAGCGGTACATCTGTTATCCCGGTATGGCGATTCCGCATTGATCGGATGGAACTCATAGCGCCCGCCCAGCGCATAGCGGCGATCGACGGAACTGAATGACTTCGAGAACCAACTGGTGTTCGGGGCGGCGACTACCTTGACCTGTCGCCCGCCGTCAGTGATCACTGTCGCAACGCGGTCCTCCTCCGCGGTGTCGATGACTGTTCCGATGAAGGCGTAGGGCGAGACTCTGGCCTCGGTGGCACACGAGGCGTACGCCGCCGGCTCACCGGGTAGCACAGCCAGAACCAAGCATCCGGTGATCATCACTAGACGCATCCTCACGGACCGAAGTCTCACACGCCCAGACTGTCTGACGCGGGCGTTAGGGTGCCTTGGTGCTGTCCGTCGCCATCGCTCTTCTTTCCGGACTGGTCTGGGGCATCGGCGACTTCGCAGGTGGCAAGGCAACCCAGCGTGCAGCTGCGCTAGGGGTCGTTTGGCTATCGAAGCTGGTGAGCCTGCCGCTGCTCGCGATCTATCTGGTAGCGACGTATGTGCCTGTCACCCCGATTGGCCTCGTCTGGGGTGCCCTCGCTGGAGTCGCGGGCATCATCGGCTTGGTGCTGTTCTATCGCGCGCTTTCAGCAGGCGCCATGACGGTGGTCGCGCCGGTCACCGGCGTCACATCAGCCGCCATTCCGGTGGTGGTTGGACTCATCGCGGGAGAGCGTCCGTCGAGTCTGCAACTTGTCGGGGTGGGCTGCGCCCTGCTGGCAATTGCGCTGGTGAGCATCTCCCCACAGCGATCCAGGGAGCACCGGGCGGTCACCTGGAGACTGGTCGCAGTTGCACTCGGCGCCGGCAGCGGTTTTGCGCTGTTCTTCATTCTGATCGCCGCGGCAGGTGAGGCCGCCGGCGGATCGCCAGGCTTGTGGCCGATCGCAGGTTCCCAGCTCAGCGCTCTGATCATCGGGGGGCTGCTTTTGCTGATGACCCGACCTGGGCCCTGGCCCCAGAAGGCTGCGTTGCGCTGGACGATGGTGGCAGGTCCGTGCGACATGACGGCGAACGCCCTCTACCTGGTCGCCGTACGCGGCGGCGATCTCAGCGTTGTCGCCCCACTGGCCTCCTTGTATCCGGTGACAACAGTGATCTTGGCTCTGATGATCGACCACGAACGACTGCATGGCGTTCAGGTCGCCGGCCTGGCATTCGCCGTAGCGGCCTTGGTACTCGTAAGCGCGTAACAGGTATCAGAGTTCGCCGGCGAGACTATGGGAACGCCTGTAGCCTCTCAGCGGAGGTCGAGGTGCGCGCAAGCGTCGAATATCCGCAGCGAGTAGCGATGGTCAGCATGCATACGTCGCCACTCGCCACGCCGGGCGTGGGCGACGCCGGAGGTCTGAACGTCTATGTCGCCGAGCTCGCGCGGCGGCTCGGCGAACGCGGCTTGAAGGTGGATGTCTTCACCCGCCAGGACTCGCCAGACCTGCCCGAGATCGTCGATATCCATGAGCACACCAGAGTGATCCATCTCAAGGCAGGACCACCCGAACGCGTCGCCAAAGAGGTGCTGCCTTCGCTAACGAAGGAATTCTCTGCTCACCTCGGGGCGCGCCTTGACGACCATGATCTGGTCCACAGCCATTACTGGCTTTCGGGACTGGTCGGGCTGGAGCTGAAGCACCGTTGCGGGCTCCCGCTGGTGCACACTATGCACACGATGGCTCGAGTGAAGAACTCCAGCCTTGGCGCGGGCCAGCCAGCGGAACCCCATGTACGAGAACACGGGGAGGCCGCCATTGTTCGGGAAGCGAAGGTGCTCACCGCCAGCACCAGCGACGAGGCCGCCGAACTCCGCAGCCACTATGGTGCGCGGCCAGGGCAGATCGTGATCGTTCCGCCAGGAGTCGACCTGCACACTTTCCATCCCTGCAATCAGCCCAAGTCACGCGCCCAGTTCGGCGTGCCGCAAGACATCCAGGTGATCTTGTTCGTCGGCCGTATCCAACCTTTGAAGGCACCCGATGTGTTGATCAAGGCCGTTGCCGAGCTGACGCGACGGGATCCCACACGCCGTGATCGACTTCAGTTGATCATCATTGGTGGCCCCAGTGGTTCCGACGCCGAATGGTCGAAGACCCTTGGCCCACTAGCAGTTGATCATGGCATCGAGGACATGGTGGACTTCCGGCCGCACTCGGAACGCTGGGAGCTGTTCCGCTGGTACTGCGTGTCCGACGTCGTTGCTGTGCCGTCATACAACGAGTCCTTTGGACTTGTGGCGCTTGAGGCGCAAGCGTGCGGCCGACCAGTGGTCGCAACTGACGTCGGAGGACTCCGCCACGCTGTCCGTGATCACTACAGCGGTCTGCTCGTGAAAGGGCACAACGAGCGTGAATGGGCTGACGCACTTGCCGCGATCCTGGATGATCACGATGAGATGATCAGAATGGGCGCTAACGCTGCCATGCACGCATCGACGTTCAGCTGGGACAATACAGCGGCCGCCACACTGCAGGCGTACCGGAAGGCGCTCACGATCTAGGCCGTGGTCCTAGCCTGGCTTTCGGCGTCCTTAGCGTCCTCGACGGTCAACGGCGTTGCAATATGCTCCAGAGCGTGCCGCTCGGCTGCGACACTCGCCGCCGCGGGGCGGCGGCAACTAATTACGAACCCCAGAAGATCCTGTCCACGACAGTTCTGGCTCGCCGGGTCACGCGGCGGTAATCGGCAAGCAGGTGCGAGGACTCGCCTGGCCCGTAGCCGAGCAGCTCGGCCAAGCTGGCAAGCTCGCGATTGTCGCCGGGCAGCGAATCCGACCCCCGCCCCCGCATCAGCATGATCTGGTTGCGGATCCGGCTGGCCAGCACCCAGGCCGCCTCGAGGTGCCCGGCGTCCATCGCGTCGATGATGCCGGCATCACAGGCTGCCCGCAGCGCAACGATTGTCTGTGACGAGCGCAGCGCGGGCAGTCTGTAGGCATGCTGTAGCTGGAGAAGCTGCACCGTCCATTCAACATCCGCGATTCCACCCGGCCCCAGCTTGGTGTGCTTGGCTGGATTGGCGCCCCTTGGTAGTCGTTCGGCCTCTACTCGGGCTTTCAACTTTCGGATCTCCGTCAGCTGCGCTGTCGTCAATCCACCGTCCGGCCAGCGGCGGGCATCGATCTCAGCCATCAAGGCCTTGCCGAGCTCTTCGTCGCCCGCGAGCGCGTCGGCGCGCACCAACGCCTGCAGCTCCCACGTGGAAGACCACCGGCTGTAGTAGTTGCGGTAGGCGCTGAAAGAGCGGATCAGGGCACCACCCTTGCCCTCCGGCCGCAGATCCGTATCGATGCTTAGGGGCGGGTCGGCCGCGGGTCTGGTCAGCAGCTTCCGCATCTCTGTCACCACCGCGGCAGCTACCTTGGTGGGGTCGCTGTCCGCATCGGTGCTGTCTTCCATCACGAACATGGCGTCGGCGTCTGAGGCGTACGACAACTCCCGGCCACCCCAGCGGCCCATCGCGATAACGGCGATGCGCGGCACGGGTTCGCTCCCGGAGGCTTCGCGCGCAACAGCCAGAGTGGCATCGATCGTTGCCGATGCTAAGTCCGTGAGCGCTGCCCCGACACTCAGCACGTCGTTGTCTCCGAGCAAATCGCCGGCTGCCACCCGGAACAGCTCACGCCGCCGGATCGCCCGGATCGCCTCGACCGCCGCAACGCTGGTGCCCTGCCTCCCGGCGGCAGCATGCATCTCCGCCTTCAGCTCTGCCAGCGACCGAGGCCGCAGTTCTTGATCATCGGCGAGCATCTGCACAGTCTGCGGAGCCCGCTTGAGTAGCTCCACCGCGTACCGGCTGGACGCGAGAATCCGGGCGAGCCGCTCCGCCATCGCGCCCTCGTCGCGAAGCGCCCGTAGGTACCAAGGGGTGGTGCCCAGCGCCTCCGACACTTGCCGGAAGGCCAGCAGGCCGTGATCGGGATTGGGCGCTTGCGCGAACCAGCCGAGCATCGCCGGCAACAGCTGGCGCTGGATCTCTGCCTGCCTGGTGACACCCTGGCTGAGCGCCGCGATGTGACGCAGTGCAGCGGTCGGATCCGCATAGCCGAGCGCCCTCAGCCGGTCGAGGGCGGCATCGGTAGTGAGCCTGAGCTCCTTGGACGGGATCTTCGCCACGGTGTCGAGGAGCGGGGAGTAGAAAAGCCGCTCGTGCAGCCGGCGTACCCGTTGCGCGGTGTGGCGCCAAGTGTTGAGCAGCTCATTGACCGGGTCTTTGTAGCCGAACGAACGCCCCAGCCGACGAAGATCATGATCATTGTTCGGCAGCAAGTGGGTACGCCGAAGATTGTAGAGCTGGATGCGATGCTCGAGCGTCCGCAGGAATCGATAGGCCAGCGCGAAGCCTTTGCCGTCCTCACGGCCAACGTAGCCGTTGTCAATCAAGCTTTTGAGCGCTGGCAACGTGGCCCGCGACCGTAGTCGCTCGTCGACACGTCCGTGTACCAGCTGCAACAACTGGACCGAGAACTCGACGTCCCGCAAGCCACCCTCGCCGAGCTTGAGCTCACGGCCCTGGTCTCGGGGCGGAATGTGGGCCACCACTCGCTTCCGCATCGCCTGGGTGTCGGCAACGAAGTTCTCCCGCTCCGCAGCGCGCCACACCATCGGCGTCACGAGATCCACAAAGGATTGTCCAAGCTCAAGATCGCCGGCGGCAGGTCGAGCCTTGAGCATTGCCTGGAACTCCCAGGTCTTGGCCCACTTTTCGTAATAGATGCGATGGCTGGACAGGGTGCGCACCAGCTGACCTGCCTTGCCCTCCGGCCTGAGTGCGGCGTCTACCTCCCAGATCGTCCCGGCGGAGGTGTGTGCCGAGCAGATTCGGGTCATTTCAGCCGCCATCCGGGTGGCGATCTGCACAGCCTGGTCGCTGCTGATCAGCGGCTCCCCATCGGAGTCCAACACTGGGTCGGCGACGAACAGGACGTCCACGTCGCTGACGTAGTTGAGCTCCTGTGCACCACATTTGCCGAGTCCGACCACAGCCAGCCGGGTTTTCGAAGCGGTTTCACCAAGCTTGAGTCGAGCGATCGACAGGGCTGCCTCCAGGGTGGCGTCGGCCAGGTCGGACAGCTCGTCGGCAATGTCCGGGACCGCTTCAATCGGCTCCGGAGCGCCCAGATCACGGGCGGCGATGCGAAGCAACCCTCCGCGATAAGCAATACGCAATTGGTCGCCGGTGGGATCTGTTGCGATCGGTGTCGGCGATTCCGGGTCGGCGCCTGTCGCCTCCAGCAGCTCCCGCCGCAGTGAGGCTGCAGGAATTTTCACCAGTTCGGCCTCGAGCAGCTGAAGGTGTTCCGCATGAGCGATCAGATGCTGGCTGAGCTTGCTGCTGCCGCCCAGGACCATGATCAATTGACGGGCCAGAACGGGCTCTGCCAGCAACCGATCGAGCAAGTCCGGAACCCGCTCACAAAGCCGATCCAGGCTGGCGAGGGCAAGGTCTGGATCGGCCGATCTGGCAAGCACATCAAGCAGGGGTTCATGCTCGTCGGCCCAGTGATCGATGATGCGTTCCGCCGCCACCGCGTCGACGAAGCCTCGCCGCGCCAGTGTGCCTTGCATCGTCTCGATCCGGATCATGAGCTCGATGCTATTTCCTCTCGTCTTGTGTCCTCATCCGCAGCATTGGCGACTGGTAGTTTCGCCGCGGAGGTCGTCAACGATGGCAAAGCCCGGTCCGCGCCCGCAGCAGGCCTTGCTGGAGCAGTCGCGAACAGTCCTTGGGTGGCTGCACGACTTAACGGTAGAAACTTTCGAGCGCCCAACTGTGCTACCGGGCTGGAATGTGCTGCAGCTCGCCGGGCACCTTGTACTTGTCCACACCGGCCTCAGGCAATCACTGGATGAGCAGACCAAGGGACCTGCTCTGCCGATCCATGAGTTTGTGAGGCGTTATCGGCGCGACGTAGAAATGATCACGGCCGCAACTCTCGAGGCGTCAGCGGGGCTAACTGTCCGGGAGGTATTGGTGCGACTCGAGACTGCCATCGATGATCTTGCAACCAGGCTCGAGGCGGATGTCCAGACGTCGCAAGTGATCAACACGCGACGTGGTCCTACCACTATCGAGGATTACATCGCGACCCGCATCATCGAGCTTGTCGTCCATACTGACGACCTCAACCGTTCAGTTACCGAGGCGACGCCAGCCGCACTGCAACGCGGTGCTTTGTTCCGATGTACGCGTACGCTCGCCGGCATCCTCGCCGGACAGCATCCCGGTCGCTCCGTTGAGGTGAGAGTGCCGCCATACGCCGCAGTGCAGTGCGCGATCGGCGAGCCGGGACCTACTCACACTCGCGGCACGCCACCGAACGTGGTGGAAACCAACCCGCTGACCTTCCTACGGCTGACAACCGGTCGGATCACCTGGGCCGATGCCATTGCCGACGGTGCTGTCCACGCATCCGGCCTCCGCGCCGACCTCTCCCCCGCGCTCCCGCTGCTGTCCTAAAGGCTCTCCCAACGCCGACTTGTCAGACTCTCAGCGCGCTATGGCCCGCT
>JAICEV010000137.1 GCA_025923975.1 Propionibacteriaceae bacterium | reverse complement strand
CGGGAAGCGGGAACTCTTCGAGAGCAGCAGCAGCCTGGCGGTTTCAACCGCCCCACAGGCAAGGACGAAGACATTTGCCTCCTGCTCGTAGGTCATGCCGTCCTCGTCTGCGTACACCGCGCCCTTCGCCCGACCCCGTTCGTCTACGGTGATCTCAGACACGTAGGCGTTGGGCCGCAGGTCAAGCCGACCAGTCGCCACCGCATTGGGCACGAACACATTGAGCGCGCTGGACCGGGTTCCGGTCGGGTCGCCGTGTTGCTGGGCGAAAGCGCTGATCACCGTAGCCGGCCGGCCGTTGAAAGGCCGGGACAGTGCGGCTTGTGGAGTAGGGAATGAGTTGTAGCCGAGCTCGGCGCAGCCTTGATGGAACTTCTGTGCATACCTCGATTGGGGCAGCGGGGGGCATGGGTAGTCCTTGCTACGCCAGGATTCGTAGCGGTTCGCGCCCGCCCGCCCCGACACACCGAACGCCCACTCGATCTGGGTGTAGTACGCCTCAAGATCGTCATAAGTGATGGGCCAGTCGACAAGCGTCGTTCCCGGCACGTCGCCGACGACGCTGTGCAGCTTAAAGTCCTCTTCAGTGAACCGCGGCAGCCAGCCTTGCCAGTGGACGGTTCCGCCACCGACCATCTGCGGCACGGGGCAGAACAGCTCGGTACGGAACTCGCCCCCCACCTCGTCCCGAACCGTGCGCGGGTTCAGCAGCGGGTCCGGCCAGAGGTTGTAGCGGTTGATGTTGGCGAGTTCGTCGCCACCGAAGGTTTCGCGGGTACGCCACGGGCCACGCTCCAACATGACAACGCGCATCCCGCGCTCGGTGAGGACCTTGGCGGCGGCTGCGCCGGACGCCCCGGCCCCGATGATGCAGACGTCGGCCCGGTCGGGCTTCGTTCCGTTAGTCACGATGCCTCCTCCTTAGTGATTGGGTGCTCCCGATCGTCTGCGAAGTAGTCCAGGGTGCTGTAGCGGCCGCTGTGCACCTCAGCGAGGGAGGCAGGCCCTGGAAAGCCGATCACATCCCAGCCGACTCGATTGCGATTGCCGCCATAGATGGGGTCGGCGTAGAAGCCCTGCCGGGTATGCAGGGCTAGCAGTGGCACGAAACCAAGATCAACTTCCGTGCTGGTCTGCTGCAGAGCGGGTTCGACCGGTGCGCCATAGAGGGTGGTCCGAGCGCGTTCCAGGTCGGCCTCCTGGGTGCGGGATGGCTGCTCCACATCCCGCAGTATCTCGTCCTGCTGCTCGGGTGCAAGATCAACGAAGTCAGCGTCGTGCACCTGGCGCGCTCGCTCGTCGAGATCGCGGACCCCTGAGACGTAACGTTCACGCACAGCGTCAACACGCTGTCGCCATGCATCCGCTCGTTTGCCTGACAGTTGCTCAAAGCCGCTGCCATCAGGTTTGGCGTAGATGTAGCCAATCCCGGAGAGGTAGTGGTCGAGGAAGTCGATCGTCCCGGCCTCTGTTGCTCCCGGTGTGTCGTCGGTGGGGATGATGCGCGCCATGGCGGCCTCGATGGTGGCGCGTTGGTGATCATCGAAGAACCTGCTCGCGGTCGCCATGTCAGGTTGCTGGCTTGTCATACGGGCACCTCCACCCAACTGTTGATCTTGGCCGAGTCGATCACCGCCGCGGTCAGAACGGCAGCGCGGTGACCATCGGCGAATGTCGGGACCCCGTCTCGTTCCTCGCCGGCCGCGACGGCGTACGCGTCGGAGACGAAGGCCGTGAAACTGTCCTGGTAACCCTGGGGATGGCCGGCGGGGAGTCGCGCCAGCCGGCGGCTGTCACCAGCGGTTAACGTGTCGGGACCGCGAAAGACGCTCCGGTTGTTGGCCGTGCCGCCGACCCAAAGTGTGTCGGGCTGCTCTTGATCGAACGAATAGCTCGCTTGGGTGCCGTCAAAGGAGAACCAGAGGCGGTTCTTCCGTCCTGGTGTCACCTGGCTGACGACAAGGGACCCGGTGGCACCTCGGTCGGTCTCGAACAGCACCACCGCTCCGTCCTCGGTGCGAGCCGGCTCCCCGTCCCGCTCCGGATACGCGTTTGCCGTGCTGGCGACGAGGCGGAGAATCCGGTGGCCCGTCACGAACTCCATCAGGTCGCACCAGTGCACACCGATGTCGCCGAACGCCCGGGACAGGCCACCTTGCGCAGGATCGACTCGCCAGTTCGTCGCTGTACTGCCCGCCAGCCAGTCCTGAAGGTACGAGCCGTGCAACAGCCAGAGGTCACCGGCCTCGCCTGAAGCGATGCGCGCCCGTGCCTCCCTTACGGTCGGATAGAAGCGGTACACGAAGGGAACAGCAGCCAGCCGCCCGGAACGGGCCGCCGCTTGGACCAGCGACGCAGTCTCGCCCGTGCTGGTCGCCAGAGGCTTCTCGCAGATGACGGCCTTTCCGGCCGCCAGGGCAGCTGCGGCAAGCTCGGCGTGAGTGGCGTTGGGCGTACAGACGTGGACCACGTCGACGTCCGTGCTGGCGATGAGTTCCGTCGCCGATGCCGCCGCGCGACGGCCGCCGAGCTTTGCAGCCGCCTCGGCGCCCGCTGCGGGTGTGGACCCGGCCACCCTGCTGATCACGTAGCCGGAGGCACGTACGGCGGCAGCATGTACGCCGCCCATCAAGCCGGTCCCGATGATGCCGGCCCGCAGTACGGCGGGGATGGCTTGCTGCGACATGGTCTACTTCTTGCGAGCCAGGGCGACGGCGAGGATGATGATCGCTCCGCGAATCACTTGCTGCTGGCTGGCGTCCAGGCCGGCCAGGATGAGGCCGTTGTTGATCAGTGCGATGAGCAGGGCGCCGAAGAGCGTGCCGATGACCGAGCCGGCTCCACCGAAGAGGCTAGTGCCGCCCAGGATCACAGCTGCGATGGCGGAAAGCTCGTCCCCGGCTCCCCATTGGAAACGGCCCGACTGCAGCCGGCCGGCGTAGAGCATGCCGGCGAAGGCGGCCACGACACCGGAGATCAGCAGCACCTCGAACTTGATCCGCTTGGTGTTGATGCCAGTGAATTCAGCGGCCATCCGGTTGCCGCCGGTGGCGAGCACCTGCCGGCCGAAGCGAGTCTTGGCCAGCACGATCGCGCCGACGGCGACGAAGATCGCCATCCATACAACCAGGCCGGGGAACGGGCCCAAGTTGCCGGAGCCAAAGGCCAGGTTGTAGGCGTAGGACAAGATGGGCTGTGGTGCTGAGTCGGTGATCCACTGGGCCGTGCCGACCGCGATGCCCAGCATGCCGAGAGTCACCAGGAACGACGGAATCCCGAGGCCGGCGACCAGAGCACCGTTGATCGATCCCACGACGACGCCGACCGCCAGGCCGGCAAGAACACCAGGGACGACGCCCCAGTTGGCCACGGCCATGGCCGTCACCACGCTGGCGAGACCTGCGACTGAGCCGACGCTCAGATCGATCTCGGCGCAGGCGATCACATATGTCATGGCGACGGCGATTATGGTGATGGTCGCGGACTGCCGGAGGATGTTCAGCAGGTTGTTGGGGGACAGGAAGCCCTGATCGCCCAGCAGAACTGCGAAGAAAATGAAGACGACGACGAAGCCGATGTAGATGACGTAACGGCGCCAGTCGAGCGTGCGGAACCAGCCACGCCGTTCGGTTGTCGCGACAGCGGCGCCGCCGGTCGCAGGGGGTTTGGTGGTCTGGGTCACGGTTAGACTCCTTGGACGGCGTGTTGCAGGTACTCTTCGTCGGCGATGTCGTTGCGGGCCAGTTCCTGCTGGACGCTTCCCTCCCGCAAGATCAAGACTCGGTCGCTGACGGCCAGCAGTTCGGCGTACTCCGACGAGATGACGATGACGGCTTTGCCCTCTTCGGCCAGATTGCGAATCATGGTGAGGATCTCGGTCTTGGTGCCGATGTCGACACCGGCGGTCGGCTCATCCATGATCAAGACCTCCGGCTCGGTACCGAGCCATTTGGCGATGACGACCTTCTGCTGGTTCCCGCCCGATAGCAGGCGCACGGGGCGCCCCGGATTGGCCACCTTGACGGCGAACCGCTTGATGAGGGAGGCAGCGAGCTCGTTGCCGGCACCGTCGTCGAGGAGCGGCCCTCGTTGGATCTGTTTGAGCAGAGGGAGCAAGAGATTGTCGCGTACGGAGTGCTCGAGGACCAGGCCTTGGGCTCTCCGGTCCTCGGGGATCAGCGCGAGGTGCGCCTTGATGGCCTGGCGGGGATCCGAGACGTCGATGCGCTGGCCATGGACTCGAATCTCCCCAGACTCCAGCCTGTCGATGCCGAACAGGCAGCGCGCCAACTCGGTACGACCGCTCCCCATCAGGCCGGCCAGGCCGATGATCTCTCCTCGGTGAAGCGTGAACGAGACGTTCTGCACCCGCGAGCCCGAGGTGAGCCCGTCAGCCTCGAGGAGCACATCCGGCTCCGCCGACGTGTCGCGCTCTTGATAGGCCAGGCCCTCGATCTGCTCACCGACGATGCCCTCGACGATCTGTTCAGGAGTGATGTCGCTCAATCGCTCGGTCAGCAGGTTCCTGCCATCGCGGAGAATGGTGATGCGATCGGCGATGCGGTACACCTCCTCCATCCGATGGGAGATGTAGATGATCGAGATCCCTTGCGCCTTCAACCGAGCAACCAGCTCGAACAGTTGCTCGGCCTCGTGCCTGGCCAGGCTGGCCGAGGGCTCGTCCATGATCAGAACCCGCGCGTCTTGCGCCATGGCCTTGGCGATCTCGGTCAGCTGCCAGTAGGCCGTGCCAAGATCACTGACCCGAGCTCCGGGATCGATCTCGACCTCCATCTGTTGGAAGACCTCTCGTGCCTTGTCGCGGGCCTCACCGTCACGGATGAAGATGCCCTGGCCGAGCGGCTCGGTGGTGAGGAAGATGTTCTGCGCCACCGTAAGGCTGGGCACCAGGCTGAACTCCTGAAACACCATGCCGATACCGGCCGCTTTGGCATCGTGGATGGAGGAGAAGTTGACCTCGCGCCCGTTGATCCGGATGGTGCCGGCATCTTTGGTGTAGACACCCTGCAGGATCTTCATGAGGGTCGACTTGCCGGCCCCATTGCCGCCAGCTAGAGCGTGCACCTCACCTTGCGCGACCTCGAAGTCCACGCCCGTCAGGACTACGTTGCTGTCGAAGGCCTTGGAGATTCCTCGCATTTCCACTGCAGGCACATCGGTCTCGTCGACCGGAGCCGGGGCAGCTTTCACATCTGTCATCGGGCCGATCACTCCTCACTTGAACGAGCTGACGAGGTCCTCGGGCGGGTCCTCGTGGTAGACCTGCTTCCAGGCGTCGAGGACGTTGTCGTGCTGCACGGGCAGTGCGCTCAGCGCGACATAGGGCGGCGTTTTCTCACCGAGGACCGCCAGGGCACCGAGCCGTGCCTCGGTGACGCCTTGGTCGTAGGGAAGCTGGGCGCCCAGCCCGACGACGAGTTCACCCTTCGCGAGCGCGATAGCGACGTTCTTGCCCAGGTCCTCGGTCGCGATCCGTAGATCACCGCGGCCGGAAGCGCGAGCCGCGGCCATGACACCCTCAGCCGGTACGTCCCAGACTGCCCAGAGACCGGCCATATCGGGATGCTTGGCGATCATCGCGTTCGCAACGCCTTGGGCGTCGCCGGCGAAGTCAGGTCCGGCGATGCCTTGCTCTTCGACTATTTGGATCTCTGGATAGTCGCTTTGGATCGTCTTCTTGAAGCCGTCGTAGCGCTGCCTGGTGACGAAGAAGTCGGCCTCGTGGAAGATCAGGCCGATCTTGCCCTTGGCGCCGAGGGCCTTGGCCATCAGATGGGCAGATACCACGCCGTTGCCGTAGTTGTCGGCAGACACGGCCGAGACGTAGTCTGTGCCGGCTTTGAATCCCTTGGGGATGTTGTCCATGAAGACGAGCTTTGCCCCGCCTTGTGCCGCCGCTTTGTACGCGGTGGCTGTTGCGACGGGATCGGTCGGTAGCGAGACGATGATGTTGGGCTTCTTGCTCATTACGGTCTCCAGGTCAGAGACCTGTTTGTCCGGCTTGAAGTTGGCATCGGTGACCGCGACAACCTCGATGCCTAGCTTTTCGAACTCGGAGCGGAGTCCGGCCACCTGGGCGGTCGACCAGTCGTTGCCGGCATAGTGCATCACGATGGCGGCCTTCGCCTTCTTTGCTTTGATCTGTTCTATCTGGTCAGGAGTCAGGTCAGCGGCCGTGGCCGGTGCGGGATCCTCACCGTTGGGGCCCTGGCTGAGCACCTGTCCCTGCAACTCCTGCAAAGCCTGGTCGGCCTTTTCGGCGGCCGCCTGATCGGGCGGGGCGGTGGTGGTCTGGCCGGGGATGTAACAGCCGGCCAGGGTCGCCGCGGCAACGATGGCGACGCTGACTCGGGCGAGCGTTCGTCTCAAGGGAACCTCCCTGGTTGGATATCGCGTTTGTCCTGGTGTAGCTCACTGCCTGGCTACGCGACCTGGATGGTGAGAAGTTGGTCGAGGTAGGCCTTGCTGATCTTGGCGGCCTCCAGTGGATCGCCGGCATAGGCGTCGAGTTCAACGATCAGCCAGCTGTCGTAGCCGGCCTCACGGACGGCGGAGAGAATGTCGCGGAAATCCAGCGAGCCCTGACCAAGCGGCAAGAACTCGACGGGATCGAGCGCCACATCTTTCAGATGTACGTGAGCGACGCGGTCCCCGTAGCGGCGGATGAGAGCCGCCGGATCGCCCCCACCGGCAGCCAGATGAGCGGTATCGGGGCAGAAGGCGATTTGAGTACGAGGCAGCAGCTGCTCGAGCTCTTCGGGACTTTCGACGACCGTGGTGAGATGCGGGTGGTACGACGCCGTGAGTCCGTGCTGGCGGGCGAGCTCGTGGACCTGGTCCAGGGCGCTGGCCAGTCGGTCATAGTCCTCGGGAGTGGTGCCGGCGGCCCGTCGGGCGCCGCCGCCAACCACGAGTCGTGCTGCGCCGAAGGTGGCCGCGAGCTCGCACGCTCGCCGCACCTTATCCAACTCGTCAGGCAGAACATCGGGATAGACGAATCCGGCTCCGGTGTAGACGCTGACTAGTTCGACGCCGTTCTCGGCCAGTAGGCCGCGCAACTCATCCGGACGGTCGGCGTACGCGGCAAGATTGCCGTCGAACATCTCGGTGCCGGTGTAACCAGCCGCAGCAATGTCGCGTACGGCTTGTTCCATCGAGCCGTAGGTCAGGTAGTAGAGATCTTTGGCACTGGTGACGCCTTGCGGATGGCCCACAACACCGCCCCAAGTGATCGAATGGTACCCAAGCTGCACGCTGACCCCTTTTCCTTGAAGCTGGGCCACTGGGTCCCCAGGTGCTCGATACCCCTTGACCCGCCGAACTAAACTGCACGATTCATGCAGAAGTCAGGTACTGAATGGAGATCTTTTGCCTTGAAAAGCCGACCAGAAGGCACTTGATGGGCGTAGATCACGCCATCCAGAGCATCGGCTTGAGCAGACCGGAGGCCAGTTCGATGGCAGATGATGTGGACACGGTGACCTCCCGGGGTTATCGAGGTCCGGGAGCGGTGCGAACGCGAACCGACCGCCTAACGCCTGCTGGCCAGCTGGGCCGCTAGTACAACGCACCCGAGCGATCACGAGAACGACCAGCGAGACCGGGAACTTGACTTGCACACCGGATCCGGCAGCGACCCGACGACGCCTGAAGTCGCAGGTTGTTCGCGAAAGACTCGCGTCCGCGAACCCAGACGGTGGCGGGCTATGACTTGACGTTCTCGCCGGTGAAGTCGGTGTCGACCTTGTGGGCGGTGGCCGATCCGGCGGCGGCGGCTGTGATTGAACGGGCCCATCAGGCCGCGGTCAAGGACGCTTTGGCGTTCATCGAGGAGCATGCGCTGTACACCCGGACCGGGCCGCAAGGGATCCGGCAGGTCAACGTCCGCGGCCTGGTCGCCGCCGTATTCACCCATCGCGACAGCCGGGCCGGGGACCCGGATTTGCATACCCATGTCGCGGTAGCCAACAAGGTGCAGACCCTCGACGGGCGCTGGCTGTCCATCGACGGCCGGGTGCTGTTCAAGGCCAACGTTGCCGCCTCGGAGACCTACAACACCGCGCTCGAGCAGCATCTCCGCAACAGTCTGGGGTGCGGTTCGCGGAACGGCCCGGCACCGATCCGACGAAGCGGCCGATCCAGGAGATCGTCGGTGTTGACCCCCGACTGAACCAACGCTGGTCGACCCGCCGTGCCCACATCAACACCCGGCGCGGTGAGCTGGCCATCCAATTCCAGCAAGATCATGGTCGACCGCCAACCCCGGTTGAAGCGTTGCATCTGGCGCAGCGGGCGACGTTAGAGACCCGCGACGCCAAACACGAAGCCCGATCCTTG
>JAICEV010000136.1 GCA_025923975.1 Propionibacteriaceae bacterium | reverse complement strand
TTGCCTCACGGCGTTCGGCTATCCTATCTCGCTTAGGAATAACTAACACAATTAGGAGAATGCACTTCTCGCAGCGGTGCTGTCAAGAGATCCGACGGCACCTCTTTCCGGCCGCTGGCAGGCCCCGGTGATGATTGGTCCATGAGCGATCGCAGCACTCTGCCAGATGACGTCTCCTTCACCCACCTTGATCAAGAGCTCTTCGATGGGGCAGGAGCGACCAAGCGGGATCTGATCGACTACCTCGACGCGGTTCACGACCGCATCCTTCCCGGCCTAACTGACCGACCGCTGTCTGTCATTCGGATCCGGCCTGGCCAGCCGCCCTTTATGCAGAAGAACCTTCCCAACTACACCCCGGATTGGGTGCCTCGAACCTCGATCTGGGCGGAAGCATCCAAGCGGGAGGTCTCGTACGCCATGGGCAACGACCGCCGTACGCTGCTATGGTTCGCCAACCAGCGAGCTGTGGAGTTTCACGTCACCCTTTTCAAGATGACCCATCCGGACCACCCGGACTACTTCGTGCTCGATCTCGATCCCCCGGAGGGAAAGCCATTTGGAGTGGTCGTACAGGCTGCTCACCTGATTCACCAAGTGCTGACCGACGCAGGGATGGCCGGCGCGGTGAAGACCAGCGGCGCGAAGGGCCTGCATGTTTTCGTGCCGATTGCGGCCGAATCTTCGCCTGAGGACGCTGCCGCGGCGACGCGCGCTGTGGCCGTTCGCGCCGAGCGGATTGATCCGGATTTGGCCACGACGGCGTTTGTCAAGGACGAGCGCGGAGGCAAGGTTTTCCTCGACTCGACACGTGCGGGCGGTGCCACCGTGGTGGCCGCGTACAGTCCGCGGATCCGGTCTGGGGTACCCGTCTCATTTCCGGTGGCCTGGGATGACCTCGACGGGGTGGCCCCGGCCGACTTCACGGTCCACAACGCTGCCGACCTGTTGGGTCGGGCCGATCCATGGGCGGCCCAGATGCCGAGCGTGCAGCAGTTGGATCCCGATCTGGTAGCCGAGGGTCACACGGTTCCTGCCGCCCGGGTCCAGGCGATGCATGAGGGCAAACGGCGAGCCCGATCTCGTCGCGACTCTTGATGCGCCGCATTAGTTTCCCTCAACAGACACCGTTCTCAAACCCCGGTAATGTCACCGGCGGTGACGTTTCAGCGGCACCAAGAAGCAGTGCCTGTCCTACCCACAGCCAAAGCCAAGGAACGCGAAATGATCAGGCTCATTGGAAACATGCCACCCGGAACGATCGGTCTCGAGGCGGTGGGGAAGGTCACCGAGGACGACTACCAGAACGTGCTGGTTCCTGCCGTCAGTGCGGCGCTTGAGCGGAACGACGTACGCCTGATGTACATCCTCGGTGAGGATTTTGAGTCCTACTCAGCCGGCGCTCTCTGGGCTGACACCAAACTGGTGGCGGGACACCGCGAGGGCTGGAAGAAAGTCGCCATCGTCTCCGACGCCGATTGGCTGGAGAACAGCATCAAAGCCTTCGGTTGGCTCATGCCGGGTGAGGTCAAGGTGTTCGAGACCGACGAGGTCCACGATGCCAAGAAATGGCTAGCCGGCTTGGACGATGACGACTGATGGGCACGGCCGCGCCCAGCATCCTCAATCGGCAGTTTCACTGAACGGGTTTCTCCTGCCCATCAGCTAGCGGCACTGGAGCACACCTGCCGTAGACCGCTTCGCTGGCCAGGGCTATCCGCAGGTCGCGGTCAGCGATGGGTCGGGAAGGATGTGCGCATGGTTGAGATCGACGTCATCCTCCTGGTGGCTGCCGTCGTCTTGATCGCCGCCATCATTGCGGCACGGATCGGCGCTCGGGTCGGTCTACCCTCCCTGCTGCTATTTCTGGGTCTCGGCTTGGTGATGGGTGATTCCGGACTCGGAATCCCCTTTGACGACGCCGATCTGGCGCAGGCGCTTGGCTTCGCCGCCCTGGTAGTGATTCTCGCCGAGGGCGGTCTCACCACGAGGTGGAGCGACATCAGATCCTCGACGATGGTGGCGGGATTGCTGGCCACAGTCGGCGTCGGGATCAGCGTCGGCCTGATGACGCTCTTTGGACACTACGTTCTCGGATTGCCGATCTGGATTGCGTTGCTGCTGGGCGCGGTCACGTCCCCGACAGACGCGGCCGCGGTCTTCTCCGTACTCCGCGCCGTTCCCATCCCGGCTTCACTGCGAGGCGCGCTGGAAGCCGAGTCGGGTCTCAACGATGCGCCGACGGTGCTGCTTGTGGTGATGGCCAGCTCGCTCGCCGTCGGCCAGCCTACGGAGGTCGGCATCCTCGGCATCCTCGGCCTGATCGTGATCGAGCTGCTCGGCGGCGTGGCTATCGGTGTCGGTCTGGGCTGGCTCGGCACGCAGATTCTGCGTCGCGTCGCGCTGCCCTCCTCCGGGCTCTATCCACTCTCAATCCTGGTATGGACCATTTTTACGTACGGCATAGCCGCGCTGATCCATGCCAGCGGATTTGCGGCCGTGTACGTCTGCGCGCTGATCCTTGGCAACGTCCAGCTGCCCCACCGCGCCGCGACCCGCTCCTTCGTGGAAGGAATCGGCTGGATCGCCCAGATCGGTCTCTTCGTCATGCTTGGACTGCTGGCCTTTCCAGACCGAGTCACGCCACGTGCCGCACTGATCGCCATCACGGCAGGACTCTTCCTGACGCTCGTTGCCCGGCCTGCCTCAGTAGTGGCATGCGCCGCGTGGTTCAAGGTTCCGGCTCGTTATCAGGTGTTCCTGTCCTGGGCTGGGCTACGCGGTGCCGTGCCGATCGTGCTGGCTACAATTCCGCTCGCGCAGGGGGTCGAAGGGGCAGAGTTTCTCTTTGATGTGGTCCTGGTTTTCGTCATCGTCTTCACCTGCCTGCAGGGTCCAACGCTGCCTTGGGTCGCTCGGCTGCTCGGGCTGGTCGACGATGAGACAGCCCAGGATGTCGAAGTAGAAGTCGCGCCACTCGACAAGATCTCTGCCGATCTACTGCAGGTTCGCATCCCGCCCAAGTCCCGCCTCGCAGGTGTCGAAGTGGGCGAGCTGCGGCTTCCGAAGGACACGGTAGTGTCCTTGATCATTCGAGAAGATCGGCCTTTCTATCCGGACGCGCGGGAGCGGATCAAAGTCGGTGACGAATTGCTCATCGTGACGCCTGAGGACAAGCGTGATGACACCGAGGAACGGCTTCGGGCCGTAGGGCAGCGCGGTCGGCTCGCCCGTTGGCGCTCGGGCACCGCCCGTCAGAGTGCAAGTTGAACACGCAGTGGAGTGAGATTGCTCGATAGTCTCGCTCTGGGCAGGGGTGACAGTGACTGATCTTGGGTCACGATTTGTGGCGGCTCTGGCTGCCAAGGACACCGATCGCTTGGTTGCGCTCTTTGCATCCGAGGTGGATTTCCGTGGCATGACACCACGGCGATTCTGGGAAGTGGACTCCCCCCAACGGGTTGTGCACGAAGTGCTCTTTGAGTGGTTTGAGCCTAAGGACGTAATTGAGCGCGTTGACTATGTCGAGGCCGGGCAGGTCGCTGATCGGCAACGTGTCGACTACCGCTTCTTGGTCCGTAACGCCGACGGGTCGTTCCTGGTGGAGCAGCGCGCCTACTTCGATGTTGATGCCGCCGGGCGCATCTACTACATGCGTGTGATCTGCTCGGGGTATCGGTCGACTGCTGAACGAAGCTAGACGGCATCGCCTGCGGATCAGCCGCCAAGGGCGGGAGTCGCGGTGGGGGTCTGTGAGGGTAGGCACACAGTCTCGGCGTTGATCTGGTACGTAGCCTTCGCGTTCTTGTTGAAGCCGCCGTACTTGTTGCCCACGAGCACGTCCACCGTACGGTCAACCCGCTGGTCTGCGCGTACGGTGGCCTCCTTGAAGAAGGACTTGACGAACAACACCTCGGGATTGTTCGCATCTGCGCCGACAATGACGGTCTTCTGAATCTTCTCCACAGTGTTGGTCGTCTGCACTACTCGGAAGCCCTCATTCCGCAGCGATCGGCCCACATCGGCGGCCAGGCCCTTCCGGTCGCCGCCGTTGTACACCTTGATCACGACCTGACTGGCCCTCAGCTCACCCTGGGGCACACTCTGCTCCACACACGGCTCGGGTGGCAGCGGCGGGACTGGCTTGATGATGTTGTTGTATCCCCACCATGCTCCGTACAAGAGCACACCGAACAAGATCAGGAGAGTGACCGGGGTCCGTACCACACGGAAGATCCGACCGATCAACGTCGAACTCCTTTACCTCCGCAGCGGCCCCGATGCGTGAGTTCCCCGAGCTCCTCCCGTGCCCGACTACCCCCCGTGCCGTGAGAGCCTACCTGGAGTTTGGCGTTACTTCAGGTCAAGCACTCGAGCATGCATGGTCTGCCGCTGCTGGAGTGCCGCCCGCAGCGCTCGATGCAGTCCATCCTCCAAATAGAGCTCACCGCGCCAGGACACCACATGCGCGAAAAGGTCGCCGTAAAAGGTTGAATCTTCTTCCAGTAGCGCTTCTAGGTCCAACGTCCGCTTCGTCGTCACGAGCTGGTCCAAGCGCACCTGGTGCGGGGCGATGGCCGCCCACTGCTTCTGGACGTAACCATGATCTGGGTACGGGCGTACGTCCCCGACGCGCTTGAAAATCACTGTGACACTCTAATCAAGTTTCTTCAGGCAACTCCATGGTGCGTCGTTACGATTTGGCACATGACCGAGCCGGGCGCCGATCAACTGTCCGAAGACGTGCAACGGATCGTCCAGGGTTACACGTTCGAAGAGCCAGCCATCGAGCTCGGCGTCCTGATGGAGAACGACGCAGCGGTTCCAGGTGCTGTCATCCGCATTCCGTTGAGCATGCTGAACCGGCATGGACTCGTGGCTGGCGCTACCGGCACCGGCAAAACCAAGACATTGCAATTGATGGCCGAGCAGATCTCCGCAGCTGGCGTGCCGGTTTTCGCCGCCGACATCAAGGGTGATCTCTCCGGCATCGCCTCGCCCGGACAACCCAACGACAAGCTGCTGGCGCGTACCCAGAAGATCGGTCAGAACTGGCAGCCGAAAGCCTGCCCGACCGAGTTCTTTGCGCTTGGCGGCGAAGGCAACGGTGTGCCGCTGCGGGCGACCATGAGCTCGTTCGGCCCGGTGTTGCTGTCAAAGGTGCTGGATCTCAATGAGGTCCAGGAGTCATCACTGGGTCTGGTGTTTCATTACGCCGACCAGGCCGGCCTGCCCTTGCTGGACCTCAAGGATCTGCGCGCAGTACTGACTCATCTGACCAGCGACGAGGGCAAGGCGGAGCTGAAGAACATTGGCGGCCTGAGCGCTGCCACGGTCGGAGTGATCTTGCGTACCTTGATCACCTTCGCCGACCAGGGTGCCGATGCCTTCTTCGGCGAACCTGAGTTTGACACCGCCGACCTGCTGCGCGTCACCGGGGACGGGCGGGGAGTGGTCTCGCTGCTGGAGCTGCCCAACCTGATGGACCGACCTGCGGTCTTCTCCACTTTCTTGATGTGGCTGCTCGCCGACTTGTTTCACGAGCTGCCCGAGGTCGGGGACATCGACAAGCCGAAGCTGGTCTTCTTCTTCGACGAGGCGCATCTGCTGTTCGACGACGCCTCCAAGGCGTTTCTGGACGCCATCGCCCAGACGGTGCGGCTGATTCGCTCTAAGGGGGTGGGGATCTTCTTTGTCACCCAGACCCCGAAGGATGTGCCCGACGACGTACTCGCACAGCTGGGATCGCGGGTGCAGCATCAGCTTCGTGCTCATACGCCCAACGACGCCAAGGCTCTCAAGCAGACCGTCGCTACCTTTCCCAAGTCGCACTACGACCTGGCTGAGACATTGCAGCAGCTTGGCATCGGAGAGGCCATCGTTACGGTGATGGATCCCGATGGGGCGCCGACGCCCGTGGTCTGGACTCGAATGCGGGCCCCGGAGTCGCTGATGGCGCCGACGCCGGAGGAGGTACTGCGACCGGGGATCGCAGCATCGGCGTTGATGGCGAGGTATGGGCAGTCGCTCGATCGCGACTCAGCGCACGAGATCCTGGCTCGGAAACTGCAGGCGGGAGCCGAGGCGGCCGAGCGAGAGCGACTGGAGAAAGAGGCTGCGGCTCGCGCGACTGCTGAAGCCAAGGAGCGGGCGAGGGCTCAGGCTCAAGCTGAACGTGAGGCCCGGGCGGGTACGCGGGCCCGGTCGAGCAGCCGCCAGCGCCAAGAGAAGTCCATGGTGGAACAGATTACGGGCTCAAGTGCTTTCAAGCAGTTCGCCCGGACTGCCGGGACGGAGATCGTCCGCAGCATCTTTGGGACTGCGCGGCGGCGGCGCTAGTCGCAGAAACGTTCGTTTCTGTCTGACTGCTGCGGCCTCGAGCAGTCAGTGCTCAGCCCGTATTTGCTGGCCGGCGAACATCTGATCGGTGCGCCGTTGGATCTCCTCGGGAGACAGGCCCTCAATCCGCTGGGAGATCATCCAGAGATGGCCGAAGGGGTCGGCCAGCCGCCCGCCTCGCTCGCCGTACTCAGCGTCGTGGATCGGAAACACGACTGTGGCTCCCGCGGCCAGCATGGCGTCGGCCACGGCATCGGCGTTGTCGACGTCGAGTGCCAGGATCACCGGGGAGCCGCCCAACGTCGAGGGAGCCGGGTCGAACTCGTCGGCGTCCTTAACGGCGATCGTGGCGGGGCCAACCTGCAGCTCGGCATGGACGATCTTTCCGTCTGGGCTGGTGAAACGGGCAGTCACGGTGGCGCGGAGCGCGGTGATGTAGAAATCGATGGCGCGGGCACCGTCGGACACGACCAAGCGGGGATACATCTTGTTTACTGTCATACCTTCGATGATCCGCCGATGTGGCAACCAGAGATTGTAAAAATCAGACCGGGACGTGGTTTAGCTCGGCCGGCGAGCGCGGACTGTACTCGAGCGGAGTAGTGCCAGCGTGGGCGCGGAACTCATGAATCAGATGCGCCTGGTCGTAGAAACCGCATTCGGCCGCGAGCCGCGCCCAGTCGACCGAGGTGACCTCGCTCGCGGAGCGGCGCAGCACGCGCTGGAACCGCCGAACGCGGGCGAAGCGTTTGGGTGTCAACCCGATCTGCTCGCTGAAGCGGCGTGTGAGGCGCTTCGCCGTCCACCCGAGGCTGTCCGCCACCGCGGCGACGGTACGGCCTCGATGCAGCGCGGCAGCCGCACCGACGACGGCCAGATCGCGGTCCAGTGGACGGACCGCGCGCGCCAACAAGGCGTTCTGGAGTAACTGCAGCTTTGCGGCTGCCGTCGGGGCCTCGAGGAGTTGTTCGCGCAATGTGACGCCGTCGCGTCCCCAAAGGTCTTCCAGACCGATCATCAGGTCGTGGCTGGCGGCCGTGTCCGCGGCGAAGAAGGGATAGGACCCGCCGAACCGGAAGGCTATCCACATAATCTGCCGTTGCTCAGCGGTGTCGATCATCGTTGGGGTAGTGAAGGGCCCCTGCAGAGCGGCACCCGCGGTGCGTTGCATGCCATTGTGCCCATCGCCGGCCGCAGGATGGGAATGCAGCTCGTCACGGTCGAGGTTCACGAGCAACTGCAATGTGCCGGTGGGCATCGCAAGCTCCCAGACGTGGGGAAGGTGTCCTTCGCAGTACCCGATAGAGGCGACGAATGGAGCGAGGACCGGTAGTACCTGCGCGTGAGCGTAGGTAGGCATTACTCGATGCTAGCTGCTGAGGCAGCCGTCCCTGGGCCGCGCAATCGGATTATTCCGGGGAGGCATAAGGTGAGGACCAGACCTTGATCGACAAATGTGACTGTCAAGGAGTGCCATGACCCCCTCCAGTTCTGACACCCCGCCCGATGAGGTACCCGAGGCCGACTGGGCCGAACAGACGCTCGACGTCGACCCGGTGGCTGACGCGGAGTCAGAGCCACCGGCGCAGCCCGTGACCGTCGGCCGCGGCATTCGTGAGGCCGACGACGCCGACCTAGCTGAACAGGAAGCATTGGTTTACGGCGAGGACGACGACATTCGCCGGTAACGCCGGCAGAGTGTGGAGGTCTGTTGTCCGACGGCGCCGTTGATCTTCGGGTGCCGGACCTGGCCACGCTGCAGCAGCGGCGTAGCGAGAAGTGGTCCGGCCACCAGCCAGACGTCTTGCCGTCGACAGTCGCCGAAATGGACTTCCCTTTGGCGCCTCAGATAACTGCGGCGCTGCACGAGGCCATCGACCGTCACGACCTTGGCTACACACCGCCAGCGGTCACCGGGCTACCTACGGCTTTCGCCAGCTTCGCGCGTCGTCGACTGGATTGGGCGGTTGATCCGGATCAGATCACTCTGGTTCCTGACGTCATGGCCGGGCTCATCGAGCTGTCTCGGGTGCTGGTTGCTCCGGGCGAGCAGGTGG
>JAICEV010000135.1 GCA_025923975.1 Propionibacteriaceae bacterium | reverse complement strand
GGTGGGCTGCCGGATCGTACTGATCGGGGCCCGAGCCGCACTGATCAACTCCACCTGAGGGCGACCAACGATCTTGAACTTCTCGGCCGGGATGTGTACTCCATGGCGGGCGTAGCGATCGATCCCGGCTTGGCCCGCAGCGAAGATCAAGTCGTAGATCGCGTGCACCGGATTGAAGCAGGCAGGCTTCTCTGAGTCCCCATGATTGAGCCAGACGTGAGTCAATTCCCGCCGCTCCACAAGGTGAGTGTTGCGAGCAGCATTGTTGACATAGAACGCCGTCGTCATTGAGTCGACGATGATCTCTTCGATGCTGCGCAGAGTCTTGCGGTAGATCAACGGCACTTTAATGCCCAGCTCGTCACAAAGCTCACCGATCTGGTTCAGCATGGGGGCTGTCCGGGTGACGATGATGAACGGGCGGCCGATGCGGACGAAGTACGGCAGCCACATGCCCACCTGGTAGTTGGCACCTACCGTGGAGGCGAAGTACACAACAAATTGCGGAGCATACCCCTCAAGGGCCGCTCGGAGCCGCAACTCCCCGCGCTCAATATCGGTTTGCCGTCGTAGCGCTCGAACAGTGACCTGAACGGCCCCGGCCACGGCCAGTGCGGCCAGGCCCAGCAAGATCACTGCGGGCGCGCCGCCCAAGATCAACAGAAAGCCGATGATGATCAACAAGCTGACCACGATAGGCAACAGACCGCGTGGAATGATATCGGAAACCTCGCGCAGCCCGTCTGGCAGATTGCGTCCCAGCGGAGCAGTGCCCCAGGCCACCCGGATTCTTCGCTCGACCACGATAGCGATCAGCAGCATCCCGCATGCCGTGGCGACCTGCCAGGACAGCTGGCCGGTATTGCGCGCGATCACGGCCAGAGTCACCACCAAGACACCGCGTGTCGCATCGCCTTCGCTGAGCAGACGTGACCACTGATTGGGCCTGATGACGTCACCCGATACCGACTGGAACACCGCCCAGAGCGACAGCGCCGCCAGCAGGACGATCAACCAGTTGGGCCCCCTGGCGAGTGCCGCCGCAAAGGCGAGCAACGCGATCGCCGTCCCGCCAAGATCGAGTCCTGCTCGGGCAACGATTTGGGCATACCTGGACCAGTTGCGCCCAGGGAGCGCCGCCGCACCAGCCTCCTGGTCTTCCGCCGACCTGTCGTCCTCTTCTCGGCCACCTTCGGGAACAGCGTCCTCAGCCTGGTCATCCTCCATGTCTTCCATCGGCTTGCGCGACACGTTGTGCACCGCATTAACAAACGCCGCGGCATAGTTGTCTGCCGGGAAGTCACCGAGATAATCGGCGCGGATGTCGGCTCGTTGAGCAGCCAGCGGATCCTCGCCCAGCATCTTCTCCAGCTGAGCGTCAAGATCGGCCAGATCGGCCTGGACAACGTACGACGCCCGAGCAACCGGGTATTCCACCACGAATGCCTCCGGCTCGGCCGGCACCGCGATCATGGCGAACGGCTTGCCAGAGAACAGGTAGTCCGAGACGACGCTCGAAACGTCTGACACCATGGCGTCGGAATCATTGATGCAGTCGAGGATGCTGCGGTCCTTCTCGGCCGCTGCACCCCACAGGTGCGGCCGTCCGGTCTTACGACGATCGGCATCTAGCAGGGCCTTGATTCGAGCGATGGCTGCGGCGTCATCCGGGAAGTCGTAGCTGAACGGATGAGGTCGGAAGATCACCGTTGCGCCGCGCGCCAGCAGCGCGGACACGATCCGCTCACCTGTCGGCAGCGAGTACAGCATCGTCTCCTCGACGTGCCCCCGCCATGTCGGCGCGTAGAGCACCGTCGGCTCCGGGACGTCGGCGATGCGAGTGGTGCTCTGCTTGACATGCTCGACCTGCGGCCTGCCGACGATCGTGAACTTCTCGCTCGGGATCCGCACTCCGTGGGCGGCGTAGCGGCGGGTGGCCGCAGGACCCGCAGCAAAGATCTGGTCGTACATCGCGTGCGTCGGGTTGTACGAAGGCGGCTTGTCGGAGTCGCCGTGTCCCAGATAGATGTGGGTGAGGTGCTGAAAGCGAACCAGCGCCCCGTTGCCGGAGGATGCGTTGACGTAGAAAGCGGCTTTCAGCGACGGAGCCACCAGCGCATCGAGATCAGCGATACCACGGGCTTCGACAACGGGAACATCGGTCAGCTCGGCGAGCGCAGCGGCCGGGACAGCGTTGCGCGCGATGATGATGAATCGCAGCCCAGCTCGTTGTAGGTACGGCAGCCACATCAGGACTTGGTAGGACGCGTCGTCGGGGCGTGAGGTGTAGACGACGAAGTCGGGTGCGTACGCCGCCACCGCTCGCGGCACCAGTTTCCGCAATCGCCGGGCCAGCACGATCTTGCCGCGGCCGTCGACGGCCAGCACACCGATAGGCGCGATCGAGAGCAGGCTGATCACCGCCCACCACCACGAGGAGGCATCGAGAGCCGCGATCAGCAGCCCGGCCATCGTGGCGACCGCGCTCGCCGCAATCACGAGCGGACCAAGATCAGCGAGGGGGCGCCGGGCTGGCAGGTTCGGCAGCCGCACTGCGATGGGAACTCGGAATCGTGTAGCCCGAGCGACAAACGACTCCACCACGATCGATCCGACCAGGATCGCGGCGCCTAGGGCGGCTCCCAGTGCCTGCTGCAAACCTGGCACCGAGGTGGCCAGACATACCGCTGTCGCCGTTGCTGCGGTCCCCCGAAGCACGAGCGACCGACCCAACGGACTCCAGTACTCCTCGGTCCGCTCACGTGCAGACTGGATGAACTGGCCAGCCGTCCCCAGCACGGCAGCCAGCACCCACAGTGGTGCCCACGGAGAACCGGTGAGACCTAGTACGAGGCCGACGAAGGCCAGCAGCACGAGGAGACAGTCGAGGACGACAGCAACGACGCGCTTGGCCGCCGCTGAGCTAAAAGAACGCATTGATGACCCGTTCCGTCGCATGCCCGTCATGGAGCCTGTTGAACTGCTTGTTGAATAATTCCCGGGCGGCAGCGTACTCGGCAGCTATTTCGCCAAAGTCATGCAGCGCTGCCGCCACCTCTGCGGTACTCCCAAGCAGCGGACCCGGTGCAGTTGGCTCATAGTCGTACAAGACCCGGCGCGCGCTCAGATAGTCCTCGAGATCTGGAACGAAGAAGACTACCGGTTTGCCCGTGACAAGCCAGTCGAACCGAATGGAGGAATAGTCAAGGACTGCCACGTCCGCGGCAAGGATCAGGTCATTGATCTCCGGATACGCAGACACGTCCCAAACATGGCCCGTGATAGGCGAAAGTCCCTCCCGAAGGTTGTAGTTGTGTCCGCGGAGCAGGATCGCGTAGCGGTCGCCGAGTTGCTGGGCCAGTGCATCGACGTCGAGCCCGTCGAATAGCGTCGCCGCCCAAGGGCTGGTGGCCACCCGGTCACGCCAGGTCGGGGCATAGAGCACGATGATCCGGTCGGCCTCGATGCCAAGCTGCTCGAGCACCCGGGAACGGGCCGCGGTTACGTCCTGGCTTAACAGCGCATCATTCCGGGGATAGCCGGTGACCAAAGCGTCGCTGCTGAATCGGTACTCGCGTCGATAGAGATCGACGCAGAAGGACTCGGGTACCACGATCGCATCCCAGGCATCGCTGCGGCGGGCACACTCGTCGGCTATCACCGACTCAGGCCGCCCCTGAGCACGCCACAGCGAGGCTCCCATCGACTTGAACGGATACCCGTGGAACGTCTGGAGATAGCGCTGATAAGGCCTCTTCTTGAAGTACCGCTCGAATTCGATGTTCTGGCACAGGTATCGGCTGCTGCCTAGGGCCGCGTACCACTCTCGGCTTTCGATGAGCAGCGGCCGGCCGCCTTCCGGTACCGCAACGGACAGGTCTCTGACCCCCCAAAGCAGTTCCAGGTCCGGCCGGCGGTTGCGTAGCTCCGAATGGAGTGCCAGCTGACTGTCCGTAGCGAACTCGCCGCGATAGCTCTGAAAAAGCACACTGTCAGAGGGGGTGAAGGTGGACTCCTGATACCACCTACCCAGCCGGTCCTGGCCGACTCGAGTCCGCTCGGGATCGCTCAGCGGCGCCGCGAGGTGGATCACAAGCTCGGCAGGGCCCTCACGTACCACTCGATAACTGTGGGACGTAGCCGAGCCTGCCTCCGGCAGCCGAGTGATCAGCTCCTCGGAGCAACGGACCCGTTCCCCCGAAGTGAGCAGCACCCGGTAATCACCGCTGGGAAGCGGACGCTCCGGTCCGCCCCAGCGGGCAGCTCGCAAGGAAAACACCAGCCGTACGCAATTGCCGTCCTGTTCTACTTGCCGCACGGGCACCTCGGCGAGTGTGCCCGACAGACGTGCGCCCGCGCAGTCGGAGACCTCGAGCCCGGTGAGACGAACGTCGATGCACAGCTCCTCACCCCCTACCGTCACGTGCTCGGCCTCGGCGGCCGCCCAATCGGTCGTAAGGTCGCAATACCCGGTGGTGGATCGTCGCCAGCACGCGTCACCGCGGCCACCACCCAGCTGGCGGCCATATTCAGTCTCGATCGGCCACGAAACCCGATGCTCGCGGTGATGCACGTCGAGAGCTCGGAACTGCCAGTCAACAGCGGCCCGTTTGCTCACCGGCAGGTCCAGCTCGAAGCGCTGCACGCCATCTGCGTCAGCCTCGCTGAGATCTCCGGCGACCTGACCCAGGGGACTGATTGCTGTCACCGATACCAGTCCGGCGATCCGTGGATCGACGAGCCGAAGCGCTCCCACCGCCTTGCCGGCCCCATCTGTTGCCAGCCAGCGGGCCTGGATCCGCTCAGGACGAACGTGGATCCCGAAGCCAAGCTCGGGATCGAGCTTAGGAACGACCCGACTACGGTCGTCGGCATACTGCAGGTTGCGTGCGGTCATCAAGCGCCGGAGGCCACCGGGGGCGATGGCATGCAGTGGCGCGGTTCGCTCCAGGCCTCCTGCTCGCACCGTCAGACGCAGCTGCCAGCGGCCCGACGTGCGGTCGATGCGCCGAGTGTCAATACTGATCAAGAAACCGCCCGGCGCCACGTCTTGGTAGCGCAACATCGACCACTGGTTCGCAGCCACCTTCTCTAGCTGGCTGACCTCGCATGGATGCGAAAAGCCCGTCACGGGCTCGGTGAGCGAAGCAGCCAACTGCGGTGGATCAGTAGTGAGATCGAGGCCCCGAATGAATGCCCAACCATGAACCTCAAGCCGATCAGCATCCCAGGCAACACGCTCGACACAGCCCGACAATGCGGTCTGACTCTCCCCCAGCTCCAGGTACTCCGGCGGAACCTCAGCGATGCCCGGCAGGTGCTCGGCGACGGCATACACCCGGCCGTCGCGTACTTCAGTTCTGGGTATCGAGCCGTAGATCGCGAAGTGGTGGGTGAGTTGCTCGAGATCCGTCCATCGCCCGTTGGCGACGAGCCACAGGTTTAATTTGCGTTCCACGCGTACATGAGGCCATACGGTGTCGTCGGCCATCGCAAGGCACTCTTGTGCGGCCGCCCGCAGCAGTTGACGATACTCCGCATCGACCCGGTGAGCCTCAGCCGCGAAGTCACCGAGATCGCCGTCGATCAGCCTTCCCAGCCAGTGGCCGGCGATCTGGGAATCGACGGTGTCGCGCACCAGGCGCCAGGTCGTGCGGTGCCAGCTGAGGCGGGAGCGAAGCTCGCTCGCCGTCGGCGGGGCAGGTAGCAGTGTTGCGGGGGCGAGCCTGGCGTGCTGAACGCAGCTGATCGTTTGGAGGAAGTCGAACCTTCTGGCCTGCAGCGTTGCTGCGACGATTGCGAACGTCTCTCCGTCTGCCGAAGGGGGAAAGCCTCCGACATCGGTGTTCCAGAAGGTTCTGCGAAAGACGCGGTTGGTGGCGCTGGTGTCGTGCAATGCGAGAGGGAACTCACGGAGCGTCTGGGCCGGCCGGTCGAGCTCATGGGTCACTGTCGCCCAGGCTGGTCGACGGATCCTTCCCCGAATGACGGTCCGTACGCTGCCGGCTGCAAAATCCGAACCAGTGTTGCGCAGCGACGCCACCAGGCCGGCGTACGCGTGACGTGGCACGGTGTCGGTTGCGTTCAGGAATGCGAGGAACCTGCCACGCGACAATTGCGCTCCCGCGTTGCGCGATGCAGTAAGCCCGAGCCGTGGTCGCGGGACGACGCGGAAGCGAGGATCCTCGGTTGCCAGCTCGCAGGCAACAGACACTGAGCCGTCGGTCGAGCCGTCGTCGACCACGAGCACCTCAAGCCTTTTGAGGCTCTGCGACTGCAGACTCTTCAAACAATCCAGGAGGTAGGACTCCGCGTTGCACGCGACGACGACCACACTCAACACCGGAGCCGATTCATCAACGGTGGCGCGTCGAGTAACGGGCTGCCGCAGTCGTCGCAGCGCCGACTTGACCGGGACTGGGAGCCGGTGGACCAGGCGGCGGGCCAGAACCGTGAGTCGTCGCTGCCTGTCGTTCATCGATGGTTTGGTCGGAGTGCTACGCGGGAACGAGCATCCGGCGGAGTCTGCGAACCACGCGGCCGGCGAACGGCTTTCTCGCCGGCTGGGCACGCAGTTTGGGGTGTTTCAGCAGGCCGACATCAAGTGACAATCCCGATGTCCGCTGCGTGAAGTAGGCCGCCACTGTTGGTGGCCCATCCTGAACGCGCTCCGCAACAACCTGACCAGGCCGTCGTTCCTTGGTCAGCGTTGCACGACGGCGCATCGACACCCCGAGCACGCCGAAATGGACGTAGAGGTCCCAGACGCCATCCGCAAGCCTGGCGCCCGCCGCAAGGGCATTCGGATCTATTTCGGCCGAGAACGACGCGGCCAGCCCCAAGCGATGGATCACAGCTCGTACCGGCCATGTCTCACCGGTACGGCGCTCGGTTAGATCCAGCCGCATCGTCGAGTGCGACAGGCCCCACCAGAGCGTCTCCGGCCCCGGTCCACCAAGGAGTGTTGCCAAGCGCTTCTCCGCCAACGGCTCGTCAGGCATCTCGGCGAACATCGCCTCGGCCGCATCGACGAGGTCGAACTCGTCCCGCGGCCCGTCGCCCTCCGGCGTGATATCGGACAACTGAACGGCTCCACTGAGCTGAAGGCGTCCGTCGATCCAGCCAACCTGCAACACGCTCGGATAGGCCTTCCATCGCACGACCTCTTCTGAGATCTGGTGTACTTCCTCAGCGTTGCCGGCGATGATGGCCCGACCCACCCGCTGTGACAGGGGTTGCAGCAGCTCTACGACACCTTCACCGAAGTAACGTGCCGCGATCCGATGCGCGTTGCTGAAAATCTCAGCTGACTCATTTTCTGACAGCTTCGTTCGCCGCCGACGGATGAGTCGCTGCACCATCTCGACCTGAAGCCAACGGCGGAAGATGCGGTCGCGCTCTTCTCCTGGCTGCGTGTGTGCCACGACAACGTCGAGCGCCTCTGCCAGATTGTCGAAGTAGCCCGTCCAGTCTGGATTGCGGAGGCCGGCGTTGGCAGAGTCGCTGCGCCGGATGTGGTAGTAGCAGCTGTAATCGGCGTAGATAGAGATCACGTCGGCCAACAGATAGCCGGTCACCACGAACAGATGATCTTCGAGTCGTCGCTGCCCTTCGGGGAAACGGATGTTGTGCTTCTGCAGAAATTCCCGGCGGAACAACTTGTGTGGCGTAAGGCTGTCCATGATCGACGAATCGGTGATGCCGCACTGGCGGACCGTCCGCTTGAAAACGTGGCGCGGAATGGCCCGCCGCAGTCCGGCCATTTTCGGAAGCACGATGTCCGAGCCACAACTGACCGCGAAGTCATGCAGTCGCTCGAGTGCCTCGGTACCAAGCCAGTCGTCATGATCGCAGAAAAACACGTACTCGCCCTGAGCGGCATCCAGGCCGACGTTGCGCGGCTGCCCGGGCCAGCCGGAGTTCGGCTGGTGAATCACCTGAATGTTTGAGTACTCCGCTGCGAGTTCGTCGAGGCGCGCAGGAGTGTCGTCGGTGGAACCGTCGTCGACGCAGATGACCTCGAACTCGTCCTTGGGAAGGCTCTGCGAGGTCAGCGAATCGATGCATGGTGTGAAGTAGTCGCCGGGGTTGTACACCGGGACTACGACACTCACCTTGAGCATGGCGTTGACTCTTTCACAAGCTCGGGCTGGGGTCGTTCAGCCCACTCCGACCACTGGCAATCTCAGCTTTCCCCCTTGCATCGCGACCCTACGCACGCGAACAAGCCGGCCTGCGAGCGTAGCGAGCGGACTAAATAAACACGGTAGGGTCAGCCGGTGACCAGATTGCGCAACGTTGCCGTGATCCTTGCGGGCGGCACTGGCACCCGCATCGGCCTGAACATTCCCAAACAGCTGATCAAGATTGCCGGCAAGCCGATCATCGAGCACACCATCG
>JAICEV010000134.1 GCA_025923975.1 Propionibacteriaceae bacterium | reverse complement strand
CGGGGTTCGGGCGTGTCAATGGGTCTGATGCATGTGTCAGGCTCGCGGAGGTTCAAGGTGGTCGTCCCCCTTGCTAAATCTTCGCCCGTACCAGCAGGTGCTCTCGGATCGTCACGCTGTGGCCTTCAGCCTCGCTGGCTTTGTGGCCAGACTGCCGATGTCGATGACAGGCATCGGGATCGTGCTGTTGGTGTCGTTGACTACAGGCTCTTTCGGCCTGGCCGGCTTGCTCACCGCTGCTGCGACGCTGGCTGGCGCTGTCGTTGCTCCACTCTGGGGACGCGCAACCGACCGTGTGGGACAGGCTCGGGTCTTGCTGTTGACGGTTTTGATCAACGTGCTCAGCGTTGCACTCCTGGTTATGGCGATAGAGCTGGCTTGGCCGCTGGCTGTGAGTCTGGCCGCAGCCATCGGCGTCGGGATCGGTTTCAGCCTGGCTGGATCTGCCGTACGAGCGCGTTGGACGCTCCGACTGGACGGTTCCCCGTTGCTGCACACCGCGTTCGCACTCGAGGCCATGCTGGATGAAGTGGTCTTCATCATCGGTCCAGTGCTGGTCACTTTTCTCGCCACGGCTCTGCATCCGGCACTCGGAGTCAGCGTCAGCGCGGTCATCGGGCTCATCGGCGCCGTCGCTCTGGCTGCCCAGCGCAGCAGCCAGCCGCCGATCCGTGTGACGTCACACGGGCAGCGGGGATCGAGTGGATTGCCGTGGCGTGTCTTGGTGCCGGTGGCCATCGCGTCCAGTGCTCTCGGCATGGTGTTCGGCGGCATGGAGCTCAACGTCGTGGCGTTTGCGAAAGAGGCGGGTGTGCTTCCGTACGCCGGCCTGATCTTGGTCGCGTGGTCGTTCGGATCGCTGGTCGCCGGTGCCGTGACGGGGGCCATCATCTGGCGCGCGTCTCCCGCGCGGCGCTTCCGACTTGGGGCGATCCTGCTTGCGGCGTCCCTGCTGCCGCTCCCGTTCGTCAGCCATCCGGTAGCTGTTGCCGTGCTGTTGCTCCTCAGCGGCATGGCTATTGCCCCAACCCTCATCGCGTCGGTTGGGGTGATCCAGTCGGCGGTCGATCAGAGCCGACTGACCGAGGCACTTGCCTGGAACTCGACTGGCATGGTTGCAGGTGTAGCCGCCGGTGCGGCAGCGGTTGGCTACGTGATCGACAGCTCAGGCGCACAGGCCGGCTTCGTCGCTGTCGCCACAGCCGGGTTGCTTCTGACGCTCAGCGCCCTATTCGTTCGGGGCCCGCAGCTCAGTGTGGAGGACGATCAGGTGCGGGCCGCAACTCTCAATCCAGAGTCGCCAGGTACGACCGCAGCTCAGTCATCGCGTCCGTCGGTCGGAACCCGGAACTGATGATCTTGTCCAGGCTCAGCAGACTGTGCCGGGGCCGGGGAGCGAGCGATTTGCCCGCCGCATACTCAGCGGTCGTCACGCTCTTCACGGAGGCTGTGCCGCGGCCGCGGGCGGCAAAGACCGCCCGAGCAATGCCGGCCCAGGTCATTGGTTCGCCGTTGTTGCTGAGGTTGTAGGTTCCGTAGGGCGCTTTTGCCTGCAGCAGATGAAGGACCGCACGGCTGATTTCGTCGGTAAAGGTGAGCCGGCCGAACTGATCGTCCACGACCTCGGGATTGACGCCGCGGTCTGCCAGGGAAGCCATCGTGCGCACGAAGTTATGGCCGTCGCCGATCACCCAGCCGGTCCTCAGCAAGTAATGCGCGGGTAGAGATCCGACCAATACGTCACCGGCTGCCTTTGTCTGCCCATAGACGCCGAGCGGGGAGAACGGTTCAGTCTCGGTATGGAGCGGCTGGCTGCCGTCGAAGACATAGTCGGAGGAGATGTGCACCAGTGTGAAGCGGTGCTTGCGCGCCGCTTCAACCAGCGCGGCAACGCCACCGACGTTGACTGCCCATGCTTCGCGCCGGCCCTCCTCGGTCTCGGCGGCGTCAACTCCTGTGTACGCCGCCGTGTTGATCACGATGTCGTACGACCCGAAGTCGAAGGCCGCCAGTGACTCTGGGCTCGTCAGGTCCAGCGTGGCGCGGGTAACCGGTATCGCCGCGGGAATGGCCTGAGTCAGCGCCCGACCCAGCTGGCCACCAGCTCCGATGATCAGGGTCTGCTTCGGTTCCATTGGTTTCACGTCGGCCAGTCGGGGATGCTGCTTGTCTGCTTCGGACAGCTCCGCCTGCTCGAGTGAAATTGGCCAGCTGATCGCCAATGTCTCATCGGCGAGATTGACAAAGGTGTAGGAGTCACTCGCTGCCGGACTCCAATGATCATTGACCAGGTAGGAATACGCCGTGTGCTCCGCCAACGTCTGGAAGGCGTTCCCGACACCGCGTGGCACAAAGACAGCGGTCTCCGGGCCGATCTCCGCGGTGAAGCAACGGCCGAAGCCATCTCCTCGGCGCAGGTCCACCCAGGCACCGAAGATCCGCCCGGTTGCCAGTGAGACGAGCTTGTCCCAAGGCTCCGCATGGATGCCGCGGGTTGCTCCGACCCGGTTGTTGAACGACATGTTGTTCTGCACGGGCGCGAAGTCAGGCAAGCCAAGATCCACCATCTTCTGGCGTTGCCAGTTCTCTTTGAACCAGCCGCGGTTGTCGCTACGGACATCCAGGGAGATGACCAGCAGACCCGGGATCGGAGTCTGCTTGATCTCCAATTCGGGCATCGCCCCTACTGTCCCACCCTCGCGTACGTAGCCTCGGTCTGCGCCTTCTGCGGCCGCCACCACGCTTCATTGGCCTGGTACCACTCGATCGTGGCGGCGAGGCCCGTGTTGAAGTCGGAGAAGATCGGTCGCCAGCCCAGCTCCATCCTGAGCTTGGTGGAATCAATGGCGTAGCGCAGATCATGGCCTGCACGATCGTTGACGTGATCGTATGCATCGCGCGGCTGCCCAAGAAGTTCCAAGATCGTCTCAACGACTTCCTTGTTGTTCCGCTCGCCATCGGCACCGATCAGGTAGGTCTCACCGATCTTGCCTTCGGTCGTGATCAGCAGCACAGCGGAGCTGTGATCATCAACGTGGATCCAATCCCGGACGTTCAGTCCAGCCCCATAAAGCCTCGGTCGGCCGCCGTCCAAGACGTTGGTGATTTGCCGCGGAATGAACTTCTCGACGTGCTGATATGGACCGTAGTTGTTCGAACAGTTGCTGAGAGTGGCCTCCACCCCGAAGGACCGCACCCAGGCGCGCACTAAGTGATCGGAGCCTGCCTTCGTCGCGGAGTATGGACTGGACGGGTTATAGGGAGAACTCTCGGTGAACCGATCGGGGTCCTCCAGCGCGAGGTCGCCGTAGACCTCGTCGGTTGAGATGTGGTGGTATCGAGTGCCGTACCTGCGAACTGCCTCCAGCAGCGTGTAGGTGCCCACCAGGTTGGTGCTGATGAAGGTAGATGGGTCCCGCAGCGAGTTGTCATTGTGGGATTCGGCCGCGAAGTGCACCACGAGGTCATTGCGACGCACCAGCTCGTGCACCAGACTGGCGTCACAAATGTCACCCAGCACGAAGGTGAAACGATTCTTCGGCAAACCTCGGAGTGACTCGCGATTTCCGGCGTAGGTCAACTTGTCCAACACCGTGACCGAGGTATCTGTGTGATTGATTAAATACCGGACGAAGTTCGAGCCGATGAAACCCGCCCCGCCGGTCACCAGAATTTTCGTCATGCGAGTCATCCTAAGGAGAGCTGACGGCTCGTGACGGGCGGCTTGAAGTGCGGGCAAGTTTCGCTTGCCCGTGAGCATCACCAAACCCCGGATCGCGCGCCGCCGTGCTGAGGAGGAGCGAGCAGACACGGGTTTCGTCTGCGAGCGACGACGAAGTAGGCGGGTTCCATCGCGCGATCCGCGCGGAGCGGAGCGGAGCAATCAAACTCTGCGAGACTAAGCGCCATGCGAGGCATCATCCTGGCCGGCGGCTCCGGTACCCGACTGCATCCGGTGACACTGGGAGTGAGCAAGCAACTGGTTCCGGTCTACGACAAGCCGATGGTCTACTACCCCCTGTCAACTCTGATCTTTGCTGGGATCCGCGATGTATTGGTGATCACCACGCCGCATGACGCGGCTGCCTTCTGGCGTCTGCTGGGCGATGGCTCCCAATTCGGCATCTCGATCAGCTATGCCCAGCAGCCCTCGCCGGATGGGCTAGCCCAAGCATTCGTCATCGGTGCTGACTTCATCGGATCCGAGAAGGTGGCCCTCGTACTCGGTGACAACATCTTCTACGGGCCGGGTCTGGGCACGCAGTTGCGACGATTCAATGACATAGCAGGCGGGGCAGTCTTCGCGTACTGGGTTGCCGAGCCGCGGGCGTACGGCGTCGTGGAGTTCGACGCCGATGGGCGGGTCATCTCACTGGAGGAGAAGCCGGCCGATCCTAAGTCGAATTACGCCGTACCTGGCCTCTATTTCTACGACAACGACGTGGTTGGAATCGCCTCCCAACTCCGTCGCTCGGCTCGGGGTGAGTACGAAATCACCGACGTCAACCGGCACTATCTGGATGCTGGAAAGCTGCAGGTCGGAGTTCTGCCCCGGGGCACTGCCTGGCTGGACACCGGCACCTTCGACTCAATGAACGACGCCAGCAACTTCGTGCGCACCATCGAAGTCCGCCAGGGCCTGAAAGTCGGTGCACCTGAGGAGGCGGCGTGGCGCCAAGGCTTTCTCACCGATGAGCAGTTGGCCGAGCGGGCAGCCGCGTTGCTGAAGTCTGGCTATGGCACCTACCTGGCCGACATCTTGGAGCGTCAGCGGCAAGGTGCCCTGAACCCGGTCCGCTGATCAGCGGCGACCACGACGGGCTCTCAGATAGTCGGCGACCACATACTCTCCGAGACGGCCGATATCGGGAGTGAACACCCGACCGCCGGCGCGCCGGGCGATTGCGTCGACAAACCGGGCCAAGCCTTCGTCATCGCCCAGCATGAATGTGTTGATCGTCGCGCCGTAGCGGGTGAGCTCGTCTACTTCGGCGATTGTTGCGCGAAGCGTCTCCGATGTCGTCGGCCAATGGAAGTAGGCTTCTCCTCCACCGGTCAAGTGAGCAGTTGGCTCACCATCGGTGATCACCAGCACGACCGGCTCCGCATCCGGATGACGACGCAGATGGCGCGAGGCGAGCATTAGCGCATGCTGCAGATTAGTGCCCTGCATCCAGTCCGGTTCCACCTCCGCGAGCTGGACGGGGGTCATCCGGCGAGCAAGCCTGTTGAACCCGATGACCTGGAGCGCATCGTGTCGGAATCGGGTTTCAATGAGGTGGTTGAGCGCCAGCGCCGTTTGCTTCATTGGGCCCCAGCGGCCGTCGTGCACCATCGAGAAAGAAAGGTCGACGCACAGTGCCACAGCGGCGCTGATCCGACGTTCGGTTTCAGTGACCTCGAAATCACCGACATCCAAGGCGACACCGGTGGGGGTCAGCCCAGACCTGCGTAGGGCGTTGGACACCGTGCGTGGAGCGTCAATCGGCAGCTCATCGCCAAACACCCATTGCCGGGTCAGACCGGTGGGCTCATCGGCAGCACCAGTCTGGTGATCCTCGTGATCGCCACGGCCAGATCCGTCCAGCTGAGCAAACACCCGTCGCAGCGCGGTCTGACCTAGTCGTCGGACGGCGCGCGGAGTTAACCGTAGGCCATCGTCTCCTCGAGTCAGATAGCCCTGCTGCTCCAGCTCTCGTTCAAGATCACGGAGCGCTTGGAGATCTCTCACGGCTTCACGACCAAGATGCTTTGCCAGCAAATCAATGTCCACATCGTCCAGCGTGGAAACTTGATCACCCTGGGTCAGCTGCGCCTCGAGCGCCTCCAGGTCAGCCAAGTCGGCAACCGCTTCAACTGCCGCGCTGTAGCCGAGCAGATCACCACCTGGCCGCATGCTCGCGGCCTGCTCCCGATCCAGACCGGGACGTAGCGCCCGTAGGTTGTCCGCTAACTGCGCCATCTCCGCGGCGAGATCGGCATCAGCCAGTACGTGGCTCAGCAGCTGACCCAGCTGTTCCCGCTGCTCCGGGCTGAGCGATGCCATCAGCCGCATGCCCGCTGCCTCACGGCGAGCTAGCGCATCGATCAACTCCTCGATGTTCTCCGGCCGTTCTGGGAAGAACTCGCCATGACGCTCCATAAATTCGGCGAACTGGTCGGCCGTATCCTCCTGCCGGGCGTGCGCGGCAAGCAGCGAATTGAGATCGGCCAGCATGTCCTTGACGCGCTGCATGGCTTCCGGATCCGGAGATTCCAAAGCCTGCTTGATACCGGCGAACTGAGCATCCAGCACCTCACGCTGCAGCATGCTCTTGATCGCCTCGAAGATGGCGCGGGCCTCCTCGGATCGCCACGAGTAATGGTCAAGGGCGCGGACCTGGCCGGCAACATCATCGGGCAACGTATCCAGCTCCAGCTCCGCCAGCCGCGCATCCTCTGTGTCGCTACCGGCCAAGGTTTCCCGCTCCGCCGCAAGCGCTTGGTCGAGCGCGGCTCTAACCTGATCAAGGGTGGCGCCGAGATCGCCGCGTCGTCGTGCCTGCGCGCGCAGCTTCCTGATCTTGTCGGCCAGCCGGTCAAGGCCGCCACGACGGTCCAGTCCATGGCGCATCAGGTCTCGTAGCGAATCGCGCACGGTACCGGCTGAGAGCACATCCTGACCGATCTTGTCGATGGCTTCCCGCACGTCGAACGGCGGCTTGAGCGGATCAGGGCCGCCGCGCCATGGTCCATAGCGGAAAGGCTGGTGGGCCCTGCCTGGATCTTCGGGGTGATCGCGCCCGCGGTCATCGGAAACCATGATCAATTCCTGTCAGGCTGCTCCGTAGATTGTCCGGCCAGCAACGGTCTCCTTCTCGAGTCGGCGGGTCAGATACAACCCCTCAAGGGTGAACTCGGCAGCGGCCGCCACCTGCCCACGGCCGGCCGCATCGGCGTAGCCAAGTTTGGACAGCACCTTGGACAAGCCGGGCACGGCGCCCAGCTGCGCCAGCAGATCGGACGCGGCCACCAGGTCGCCTGTCTCCACGACTTGCCCCTCAGCGAAGACGTTCGTGAAGCCGGAGAGGTCAAGACCTGACAACCGATCGCGGAAGGTGGCGGCCACCGCGAGCCGCAGCAGGTGGTCCAGCACCGCTTGTTCCCGGCCTTCCTCCCCCATCTCGAACTCGATCTTGCCCAGCAGCGTGGGCAGCACCACCCCGAGATCGCAGGTCCGGGCAACCGCTGCTTCATGATCACCGGTCCGAGCCGCCCGTCGCAGCGCCGAAGCCGCAACCCCTTCCGCAGCTGCGATCGGGAACCGGGCGGAGATACCAGATCGCTGGTCGACCGAACTGGACTCGCGGAGATTGCGGGTGAGGCGCGCCAACACTTCTAGCAGATGATCACCGACCTCCGCCACGAGCCTGGCCTCCTGGCGGATCAGGGTCACTTCATCACCAATATCGGTGAGGTAGTGGGTACGCAGCTCCGCGCCGAATCTGTCCTTCAACGGAGTGATGATCCGGCCGCGATTGGTGTAGTCCTCCGGATTGGCCGTGGCGATCAGGAAGACGTCGAGAGGCAACCGTAGCGAGTAGCCGCGTACCTGGATATCCCGCTCCTCCAAGACGTTGAACAAAGCGACCTGGATGCGCTCGGCCAGGTCGGGCAGCTCGTTGAGACCGAACACCCCTCGGTTGGCGCGAGGCACCAGGCCGTAATGCACGGTCTCCGGGTCGCCGAGCGTCCGGCCCTGAGCCACCTTCACTGGATCGACGTCGCCGATCAGGTCACCTACCGAAGTATCTGGCGTCGCTAACTTCTCGGTGTAACGCTCATCGCGGTGCCGCCACTCGACTGGCAGCTCATCTCCCAACTCCGCCACCAATGAGCGACAGCGGACACACACCGGCGCGTACGGATCATCATGGATCTCACACCCGGCCACCTGCGGACTCCACTCATCGAGCAGCCCGGCCACCGTCCGCATCAGCCGCGTCTTGCCCTGACCCCGTTCACCGAGTAACACCAGGTCGTGGCCAGCCAGCACGGCGCTTTCCAGCTCAGGAAGCACCGTCTCATCGAAGCCAACGATGCCTGGAAAAGCGGTGACTCCAGAGTGAAGTCGTTCCAGAAGGTTGTCGCGGAGCTCGGCCTTGATGCGGCGACTTGCGTATCCAGATGCCCTGAGCTCGCCACGGGTAGCCGGCTTCCGGTCAAGAGGCTCGCGCATGGACCGACAGTACGACCCGACCCAAGCTGGCTGAGCTTGCGATGGGCGATGCGGCGAGCGCCTCCCGCAATTTCTCGGTCAGGCAGAGTAAGTTAGCTTGAACGAACGCCGCACGAGGAGCCGCCGCGACGGATGCGCACCGCACGACTGGTCGGACTCAGCCCGGATGGGAAGTCCTTGATCGTGGCCACCGAGAGCGGTGAGGAGTT
>JAICEV010000133.1 GCA_025923975.1 Propionibacteriaceae bacterium | reverse complement strand
TGTTTGGGCCAGACCACTTCGACCGTCTGGGGCAGGACCTCGTAAATCAGGCGGCGTACGGCGTGCGCCAGCTCTTGGATCTCTGGCGTCGCATCCGCGACGATCTCCCGGAACGCGGCGTCGTCCTGGGGTCCGTACCTGTTGATGATTCCGGCTGGCTCAGCCATCTGTGTCATTCCCCTCGTGCGGTTCACAATCTCGCGGGGCAAACTAGCGCGGCGCTCGCAACTGATGGCGAGCAACCAGATCCGGCACCTCGTCGAAATCGTAGGAGAGCCCGAAGCGTTCAGCGATCGGTGCGGTGACCGACGGATCCGGCCGGCGGCCGCCCGCGGCGGCAGTTGCCTCGGCCAACTCGATGAAATACTTCTCAAAGCCCGCAGGGCTGATGATCTCGATCATCTGCGCCGGCTCAGTACCGGCATTCCACATCGAGTGCAGCTCGCCGCGCGGTTTGACGATGAAACCGCCGGCGCCAAGCGAAACCTCCCGGCCGTCAGAGCGGAAGCCGATTTCGCCCGATATCACACAAGAGATCTCGTCTTCGCGAGTGTGCCGGTGGGGCGGGACCAAAGCTCCAGGGTCGAAGGTGTGCAAGACAACTGAGATGCCACCGGTTTCGGAGGCGGCGAGCTTGACGGTGGCCGTAAGACCTGGAACCAGGGTGACCTCCTGGCTGTCAGGCTGGACAACGGTTAGACGAGCGGAATGTGACGCGGCCATCTGCAATCTCCTACATTTTCGTTAGTCAGTGCTGTATCGTCATTTGGCATCATCTGCTGTCGACCGAGCGTTGTCAATGGTTAAACAGGACCGTATTGCGAAATCCACCAGACCGTACGAGTTGCGCGCGCGTGCTGACTCAATGGATCGGACTCGGGCACGGATCACAGAAGCCGCGATCGAGCTTCATGGAACCATCGGTCCGGCTGCCACGACGATGAGTGCCGTCGCGGAGCGCGCGGGTGTCACTCGGGCCACGCTTTATCGCCACTTCCCGGACGAAGACGCACTCTTCGCCGCCTGCAGCGCTGAGTGGCGGAGCGCGAACCCGTCTCCCGATCCAGGCCTATGGGAGTCCATTCCTGATCCGCATGATCGGCTCGAGACAGCGCTTCCCGCACTCTATGGCTGGTATCGATCATCCGAGGCGATGCGCGCCAACCTGCTTCGCGATCTTGCGGTGCTGCCGCCCGCGATCCGCACCGGGATCGAGTCCTATCCGCAGACCGTCGCAGGGGTGCTGGACGCCGGCTGGTCGCGACGAAACCGACTGCGCCGGGCCGCGATCGGCCACGCCGTCGCATTCCAGACCTGGCAGTCGCTAGCACACCAGGGCTTGAACGATGCCGAGGCCGCGAAGTTAATCATTGGGCTGATCTCAACGGCAGAACACTGAATCCGCCTGCCCTTCGACAGCTCAGGGCGTATGGAACGACTATGACATGCTGATCGCGTGTTCCGAACGCTGGAACTGCTAGGCGGCCTCTCGCTGGTTACCGATATCGGCACTGGTTCACCTCTGGAGGAGTCACTCAAGCGCTGTCTTGTAGCAGCTCGCCTCGCTCGGGTCATGGGGTGCACGAACTCCGAAGTCAGTGACGTCCTCTATACCGCGTTGCTGCAGCACCTCGGCTGTACGGCGTATTCGCACGAGGCTGCCCGGGTGTGGGGCGATGACATCATCACGGCGCGGGTGAACTTCCTCAGCAGCTCCGGTGAGCTCAAAGACATGTGGCGGCTCTGGATCCCCGGAATTGCCCAGGCGACGGGCCGGTCAAAGGCCAGAGCGCTGGCGACCACCGTCGTGACCGCCAGGCGGATGGATGCGGAGGGGACCGCAGCGACTTGCGAGGTAGCCCGAGCAGCATCACAAGGGCTTGGGCTTCCGGAGCCAGTCCAGGACGGCCTGTTACACATCTTTGCGACGTGGAACGGCAAGGGCTATCCGAGCACAGCAGGCGAGGGAATCCCGTTGGCTGCTCGGCTGATGCAGGTGGCCTTGACCGCGGTGATGTTCGCTTCCCACGCGAATAGTGATGTCGCCGTCGCCGAGGTCCGGCGGCGCGCCGGTACCCAGCTTGACCCCAATCTCGCCGACTTGCTGGTGGAACGCTCAGATGAGCTGCTCGGCGACCTCGATGAGATTGACCCGTACCAGGCCGTGCTTGATATCGAACCGGAGCCGGTACGTCGGGTCGAAACGGATCAGCTGATCCAAGTAGCGCGAACCTTCGGCAATCTCGTTGATCTGAAGAGTCCGTGGCTGCACGGCCACTCCGCCGGAGTTGGCGATCTTGCAGCCGCCGCAGCGGGTGTGCTCGGTATGCGTGAGGATGTGAACACCGTGCGCATCGCAGGATATCTGCACGATCTTGGAAGGGTCGGGGTTTCGAGCGCCATCTGGGACAAGGCCGGTCCGCTGAGCGGAATCGAACGGGACCAGGCGCGGCTGCACGCGTACCACAGCGAACGCATCCTCGCTCGGATCCCTGCGCTGGCGGGGCTGGCCAAGCTCGCTGGACAGCACCACGAACGTTGCGACGGCAGCGGCTATCACAGAGGTGCCACTGCAGCCGAGCTCTCGATGTCCTCGCGCGTCCTGGCCTGCGCCGACGCATACCAAAGAATGATCGAGGACCGTCCCTATCGACGAGCCCTTGCTCCAGCACGAGCCGCCGATCGGCTGGAAGCAGAAGCCAGCGCCGGCCGGCTCGACGCCGACGCGGCCGCAGCGGTCATTGAGGCGGTGGGCCTGCCTCGCGGAACGCGGCGCCCTCGCCCCGCCGACCTCACCGAACGTCAGGTGGAGGTGCTGCGCCTGGTGTCACGCGGGCTTTCGAACTCCGAGATCGCGGAACGGCTGGTGTTGTCTCGGCGCACCGTCGAACACCACGTTCAAGACATCTATCTCAAGATCGGAGTCTCAACCCGGGCTGGGGCCGCCATGTTCGCGATGCAGCATGGATTGCTTGATCAATCTGGGTAGTTCTGCCCATGCGAGACTGGTCGCTGCACGGTCAAACTGCTGGGGTGATGCTCTCGACCGACCGCGTACGACCCGCTAACCGGGAACCGCTGGTTACCCCCGCCTTCATCCGGTTGGGAATTGCCGACCTCGCGTACTTCACTGCCACCGGCGTCCAGATCTTCGCCTTGCCGTTGTGGGTAACCGGGCCAGTCGGATCGGATACCTCAGGTGCTGGTTTCGCGTTCGGGGTGTTCGCGGTCTCTGCGCTGATCATGCGGCCCTTCGCCGGCCGGCTGGCAGACACCCGCGGGCGCCGCCCGCTGCTCGTCGGTGGCGCACTGCTGTGCGCATTCGGGGCGTTCGGTACCGCGTATGCCGAGGAGCTTGTCTCCGTCGTCTTGCTGCGCCTGCTGCTCGGAGTGGCCGAAGCGTTGTTCTTTGTTGCCTCGCTTGCTGCGCTGGCCGACCTGGCGCCGCCCAGCCGGATAGGCGAAGCCACGAGCTACAACTCCCTGGGCCTGTACCTCGGACTCGCGTTCGGCCCGCCACTTGGCGAGCTGCTGGTCAGGGTGGCTGGTTTCAGCGCCGCTTGGTATGGCGCCGCGGTGCTCTCGCTGATTGCGGCCCTGGTCGCTGCCGGAATCAAGGACGCCCGATCCCCTTCCACTGCGACAGACGGTCGCACCAAGCTGATCCATTGGAAAGCGGTCCCACCCGCGCTCGGGTTCTTCGCCTCGGTGGCTGCCATGGGAGCGTTCTTTGCCTTCGGCTCGCTGCAGGCGGACGCGGTGGGTCTGGTGCCGGTAAGTACGCCACTGTTCGTCTACGGCTTGGTCGTGGTCGCCGGCAGGTTATCGCTTGCCCGGTTTCTTGATCGATTTCCAGCGTTGCTGTTGGGTGCCTTCGCACTGGCGATCATTGCTGGTGGGCTGATGATCATGGCGCTGTTGAGTACGCCGATCGGGATGGCCCTGGGTGCGGCAGTGTTCGGTCTGGGCGTGACACTCAGCACGCCGGCCTTCTTCTCCGCGATCTTTGCGACCGCACAGCCCCATGAACGGGGTGCGGCCTCAGGCACCGCCAGCGTGTTTCTCGACCTCGCGATAGCCGGCGGTCCCATGCTGCTCGGCATCGCTGCACAGTCCTACGGCATCCCGGTCGCGTTCGGCCTGGCCGCTGCAGTTGTCGTGGCGGGGTGTGCCTGGATCATGGCGCTGAGCCGCAGGACTCAGAGCGCGCCGAGATAGTGAGTCCGGCGCTTCCCAACGCCATCCCGGGCTCGGTGCGTTAGGCCTTCTGATCTGGTGCTGGCATGAGCGTCTCATCGGCATAGCACCACAGCCAGTCTTCGCCTGGCTCCAATGAGCGGACGAGCTGATGTTCGGGGGCGTGTTCATGGGCATGGCGGCTGGCGTGCTTGTTCTTCGAGGAGTCGCAGCATCCGACTTGACCGTCGGTCATGCACATCCGCAGGTGGACCCAGGTATCGCCGAGTTCAAGACACTGCTGGCAGCCGGTCGACGACGGCGTGACATCGCGGATTTGATCAAGGTGTCTGCACTCCACTGCAGGTTCGCCGCGTACCCGCTGGATCGCTGAGCGAATGGTTTGCAGCAGTTCCATGTCCGTCGTCTCCTGTCCGGACCGCTATCTCTTGTGTCGCTAACAGTCTGCTGCGTGGCGCTGCTCGTCCTGCGTTCGGCCCTGCGGATAACGTGTAGCGGTGCCTGATTACGGCCGCGGCCTGACGTTCGGATACTTCCTCATCCCCAACGCCGCCGACCCGCTGCTCGACGCCGCTCGTGATATTGAAGCCCGCAGCCTGGACTGGATCGGCGTTCAAGATCATCCGTACCAGCGGCGCTTCGTGGACACGTGGACATTGCTCGGCGCTCTCGCCGCCGTCACCACGCGCGTGGGCTTCTTCCCCGATGTGGCCAACCTCCCGCTACGGCCGCCGGCAATCATGGCCAAGGCGGCCGCCAGCCTCGATGTGCTGAGCGGCGGGCGGTTCGAGCTGGGGCTGGGTGCTGGCAGCTTCTGGGACGCCGTCGAGGCGTACGGCGGGCCGCGCCGAGAGCCGCGCGACGCACTGACTGCCCTCGAGGAGGCGATTCAGGTCATTCGGCTGGTCTGGAGTGGTGAACGCAATCTGCGCTTCAACGGCGCCCACTACCGTCTCGCCGGGGCGCACTCCGGGCCGGTACCGCTCCATCCGATTGGGATCTGGCTCGGCGTCTACGGCCCGCGCGCGCTGCGGCTCGCCGGCCGAGTCGCAGACGGCTGGGTGCCGTCGCTGACCGGGAACATCAGCCGGCTGAGCGAGGGCTCGGCCCGCCTCGACGATGCCGCGGCCGCTGCCAGCCGCGATCCGGCGGAGATCCGGCGGGTCGTCAACGTCAATGGCCAGATCACCGATGGGCCCAGCCAGGGCCTGCTGCACGGTCCAATCGACCAGTGGATCGAAGAACTGACGGATCTGGCGGTTGGCTACGGCTTCGACACGTTCATCTTCTGGGGAGAGGGTGAAGATCAACTTCCCCGCTTCGCCGAGGAAGTCGCGCCGGCCGTACGCGCTCAGGTTGCCGCCGAGCGAGCGACCCCGTGACGACGGCGCCCGGTCAAGAATCAGCCGTAAGGTGACCAGATGCGCGCAGTAGCCGAGCTGGGTCCAGCGGCGTTGGTGATCAACACTGCATCGCGTCTTGGTGCTGAGGCCTTCCCGGCCGCACAAGAGGCCTTGCATCGGCACGGCGTCGTCCTGAAAGCGGCCCGCGCCGTCACAGATCCGTCGACCTTGCCTGACGTTGTCAGAGAGGCCGTGGACTCCGGCGCCAGGCTTGTGGTCGTCGGCGGTGGAGATGGCACCACCAGTTGCGCAGCCGGCGTCCTGGCTGACGTTCCCAAACCAGACGGGGCAGTGCTCGGCGTACTGCCGCTCGGCACCGCAAACGACTTCGCCCGAAGCCTCGACATTCCCAAGGGGGTCGATGCCGCAAGCCAGGTGCTGGCAACGGGCAAAATCGTCGATATCGACATAGGCCGCGCTAACACAGCGCCCTTCTTGAACCTCGCCTCGATAGGTCTGTCGGTGCGGGTGGCGCGAGTTCTGAAGCAAGATCTCAAGCGACGCTTCGGCCCGGCGGCGTACCCGTTCGCGGGCCTCATCGCCTTCAAACAACACCGCCCATTCAGCGCCCGACTGGAGTTTCCCGCGGGCGACCTCGACCGCCTTGAGCTCGACGACCTTCTGCAGGTCGGGATCGGTAACGGACGGTACTACGGCGGCGGCGCCACTGTGGCCCCCGGCGCCAGCGTCGACGATCATGTCCTTGACGTCTTCGCGATCGAAAAGGGCAGATTACGCGATCACGTGAGCATCGCCACTCTGCTCAAGAGCGGCAGGTTCATCGAGCACGAGAAGGTCCAGCACTTCACCACAACAGAGGTCGTGGTAACCACGGATGGCAACCAGCCGGTCAACCTCGACGGAGAGATCGCGGCGACCACACCGGCCCGCTTCTCGGTGCAACCCAACGCCATCGACGTGGTCGTTCCGCAGCACCTCACCGACGTACGGCGTGAGCGGGAGTAGGCGTCTCCCGGCAACTGAACCTCCTGCCGGCGAGCTGATCGGCCGCAGGCTCGGCCGTGCTTAGAGGCCCGAGTTGCCTTGCCCTGCGATATCGGGCATTGGGTCGGAGGAAGACTCCGCAGTAGGTGCACTTTCCTCGCTGCCGCTTTCGCGGTTCAAAGACGGCGGCACAGCATTCGGATCGGTCCTCGGTAGGTCCTCGGACTCCTGAGGGGCTACGTCCTCAGAGCCGTAGTCCTGAGGTGGGACATCCTCCGAGCCGTCGAACTCCGAGCGGTTGCGCGGAGAATCAGGATCTCGCGGTGCTCCAGGGGGCACCATATCGTCGGTCGGATTGAGGTCCATCCCGCCGCTGGCTGGTCCCTGCGATTGGGACATTTCACTCATGATCAACTCCTCTTGTTCGGCCTAATCGCCGCTCTGCTGAGCGTGCTCGAGCAGCTCGGTTTTCAGCTCCTCCTTCGAGCTGCTGCTCGCGCCGCTGAGCCCTACGTTCCGGGCTTGCTGCTGAAGGTCGGCACGAGTCGCTTCGCCAGGTCGGTCGCCGAGGTGCTCTTTGCGGGCGGCGACAAACGCTTCAGCAAGCTCGGCGCGCCGGGCCTCGCTCAGCCGCTGTTGGATGCCAGGCAACACCCGGCTCTCCTCCTCCTCGACATGATGCTTGACCGCCTCGATCAACTCGTCGAGCGCTTTGCCGAATTCGGCCGAGTCGGGATCCATCTCCGCCATCTCTTCGAGCATGTGTTCGGCCTCGGCATGCTCGTCCTGGCTGTGTGCGACTTCCTCGGTCTCGCCAGCCTCGTCCTTGGCGACCGGGTATACCTCGGACTCCTCGGCCCGCGAGTGTGCGACCAGCAGAGCACAGACCACCGGAAAATTCAGCCCCCGCGTTGTCGGCTGCTTCTTCAGCAGATCAAACAGGCGCTCCACCTCGCGATGGTCATTCTTGATCAACTCGACAACATCTGCGGCTGGCACGTTCCTCCTCCTTGAGTTTGATGGCTACCACTCCATAGCCAGCCAAACGCCGGTCGAAACCGGCAGAGAGCGCTCAGTCAGCGACCAGCAGTGCCTGCGGAGCAGCGGCCTTCAGCCGTGTAGTCAGCCAGCCCTGCTGAGCCTCGGTTTCCTCGGCACACATGTCCACTGTTCGGATGAGCTCGTGGTCGCGAGCGCCCTTGGCTGCTTGGCCAACCAGCATCCAAGCCATCGCGCACATCAAGATCTGCGGCATCCGATGGCGACAGCTCGACCCAAGGCTCCGGCGCCGCGGCATTCAACTCTGGTGCCCGACCGGTCTTGGTCCGGGTATGGAAGTGGTACACGGTCCGGCCGGTCACCAAGTCCATGGGATACGAGTCGTCCGTCGGCTCGGGCGGCGGCGTCCACTCCGCAGCCTTGAGCCTGGCCCGGCCGTCGAAGCGTAAGGCCGCGTGTTCGGTGGGGGTTACAGCGGCACCGGTGGTGAGGTCGTGGCCGTACGACTCACACTGGTCATCTTCGGTCATGAAGTGATGATCAACATAGAGCCGATCGGTGCCGTCCGGCGCCGCATCGGTACAGGGCCATTGAATCCCCGGAGCATCACGCAGCTTGTCGTAGCTCAGCCCGGAGTAGTCACAGGGCCGGCCGCGGGAACATTCCCGCCAGGCGTTGAACGCCTCTTCAGGCGTCTCCCAGTTCGGCAGCGGGTGGCCGCTGCGATCTGTGAAGCCCATCCGGCGGGCGTAGTCCAGCCAGATCTCAAGATCACTTCGGGCCTCCCCGGGCGGAGCGACGGCCTGGTCCGAGAGATGCACCGTACGGTCGGTGTTGGTGTAGGTACCTGTCTTCTCACCCCAGAGTGCGGCAGGCAGCACTACGTCGGCGAACGCAGTCGTCTCGGTCA
>JAICEV010000132.1 GCA_025923975.1 Propionibacteriaceae bacterium | reverse complement strand
TAGAGCGATCAAGAAACGGGAGCCGGGGTACGCCCCACATCCTCATATTGATGGTGCCGTGCAACAGCTACGAGTAGTCGTAGCTGTTGACGACTACGACAGTGCGGTGCGCTTCTACCGTGATGATCTTGGTCTTTCTTTTGAGGAAACCTATGACGGTGAGAACGGGGCCAAGGTAATGATCTTGGGCGCCGGCCGAGCGACACTCGAGCTGTCCAACCGACCGCAGATCGACCTGATCGATAGCGTGGAGGTCGGTCGAACTGGAGTGAGCGGAAAATATCGGCTGGCATTTGAGGTTGCGGACTCTGCGAGCCTCACGAATCGGTTGGTCTCGGCCGGCGCTGAGCTGATCGCGCCTCCGACCGTCACCCCGTGGCGATCCCGCAACGCACGACTGCAGGGACCAGGTGAGGTGCAACTGACAATCTTCACTGAGTTAGGCGCGACAGAGAGTGATCATGACACCACAACAGCCGGTAGCGGTGCGCGGTAGCGTCCCACCGAGACTCTGTCCTCACACGGTAACTGTCGGCAGATCGCAACCGAGTTAGCGCCGGATGCGATCTGTCGACAGTTACGGTGCTGTGGGGGAAGCGGCTAACTTATCCGGCCAGGCACCCGATCAATTGCCGACTCCGGTGCCGTCCGCCAGGACTTCCGGTCGAAGGTCAACAGAATCACTACGAGCAAAGTCCAAGCCATCAACCAGAGCCAGGACAGGCGCTCTGTATACGGCCCTGCGGGCCACATCGCATGGATGTTGACCGAGCCCTCAGTGGCGTGGGCAATCAGCGTCAGCAGCACACTGCCGCCGCTGCGGTTGAACAACCAGGCGTACCAGAAGGCGGTCATCAGGGTCGTCGCGATGTCGGGTAGGCCGAGGTCGAACTGCGGCATGAAGACTAGTGGCAGATGCCAGCCAGTGATCAACAGGCCGAGCAGGGCGGTCGATGCCAATGGTGACCACTTCGACTGGAGCCGCGGCTGAGCGAAGCCACGCCAGCCAGGCTCCTCCCCTAGCCGCCCCTCGAGTGGGTTGATCATTCCGAGACCGAACGCCAACAGCACCGTGTACCAGGGCTGGAGCGGGGCAAATGAGGGTGCCGGTGCGCTAGTTGCCGCATTGAGACCGACGGCCACGCCGTGAACCAGCAACGGCACGGCGACTGCAGCCGCGTACCAGATCCAGTTCACCCGCCAGCGAATAAGGCGACGACCTAACTGAGCTAGCCCCGGCAGGCCTTCGGCAACGGAGATGACGATGAGCGCCGACAGCAGTGGCGAAAAGGCAAGGAAGCTGCCGAACGGGAGCGTCGACCAGGCGATCAGGTAGGAAAGGGCGAAGAAGATCACCAGCTCACGACGGCGTACGAAATCTCGGAACGCGTTGCGGCCGGAGGCTGGGGTTCCTGCGGTCGTATCAACGGATCTCGTCCGGGTCGCGGATCCTCCTCCAGTCGGATCATTCGGCTCATCCTGCACAATGCGGGTCTTCATGCCAGCTCCTTAGTCGTCCCCATGCCCACAACCTTCCATGGGTTATGACGGGAGGACATCCAGCAGACCGGTGAATCGAAGAGCCGGTTTTCTGGTGAATCAGCCGGCACTCTGTGATTCGGCTGCTCGTCAGCACTATCGTGAACTCCCGAGGAGAGGTTTGAATGGCTGCAGTTCTCCCTCTGTTGCCGGAACGGCACAGAACGGCTCCCAGGCCAGCCTTACTGTGGGCCCTCGGAGCAGCTGCTGTGGCAGCCTGCGTTGTAACCGCTGCTCTGGCGTCGGTCAACGAGGAGCTCTACCAACCCGCGCTCCGCGTGCTACTCGTCTGGTGGGTCACTCTGCCCTACATCTTCGCCGGGATAGTGGCATGGCGGAGGCGACCCGATAGCTTCTTCGGACCACTGATGATCTTGGCGGGCTTCATCACCCAGCTCTCCATCCTGCAGTGGACCAGCCAGCCGTTGTTCAACACGGTGGGGCAACTCTGCGACCTCCTCGTCGCAGCGGTCTGGTTGCATGTGTTCCTGGCCTACCCCACGGGTCGACTTGCTGGGCGGGCCGAGCGAGTGGTGGTGATCGTTGGATACGCCGCCGCAGTTGGACTCCAGGTTGTGATCTTGATGCTGGGCGGATTCAACGATCTCCATGTACTGACGGTGGTCAAGCGGCAAACCGCAGCGGAAGCCGTGCAGAATCTGCAGCTCATTACGCTCAGTGCGCTCGCACTAATCGGCGTCGGGCTGCTTTGGTGGCGGTGGCGATCGCTGCCCCGGTGGCAGCGGCGGCGACCTGCTCAGATCTTGATCAACTGCTTTAGCCTCTCGCTGGTCATGCTAGCCGCTCTGATGCTTGCGGGCGCATTGCAGCTTCCGGGATTCGAGATCATCAGGCTGGCAACTTTCGCGGTAGCCGGGTTGGCACCCCTTGCGTTCCTGGCAGGACTGCTCGATGCGCGCCTTGCCAAGGCGGGCGTTGGGGAACTCTTGGTACAGCTGCGGGCCGACCCCACGCCAGACCTTCGAGAGTTGCTGGCACATGCCTTGCGGGATCCAACTTTGTCGTTGATCTACTGGCTGCCGCAGTACGGCAGCTGGGCCGATAAGGATGGGAATCCGGCAACACTTCCCGAGCCGGACAGCGGCCGCCGGATCACACTGGTCGAGCAGGACGGAGAGCCAGTGGCGGCATTGGTGTACGACGCGACGCTTGGCGAAGAGCCTGAGCTGCTCGAGGCGGTCAGCGCCGCGGCCGGCATCGCGTTGGAAAATGGCCGGCTGGAAGCCGAGCTTCGGGCTCGGCTGCAGGAGCTCCAGGGCTCGCGTAGCCGGGTAGTCGAGGCCCAGCAGAACGAGCGACGTCGGCTGGAACGGAATCTCCACGACGGTGCCCAACAGCGACTGGTCGCCCTTGCCCTCGAACTCGGGCTACTTGCCGAGAAGGCGAACAGTGATCCTGCTACCCAAGACAGGCTGCAACGCGCGCGAAGTGAAGTGTCGGAATCGCTTGACGAGCTGCGGGACATAGCTCGCGGCTTGCATCCTGCGGTCGTGAGCGGACACGGGCTCGCGGTTGCCTTGGAGTCTTTGGTTGCCGCCACGCCGCTCGAAGTGCAACTGAACACCGATGGACTCCCACGGCTTTCAGAACCACTTGAGGTAGCCGCCTATTACGTCGTCTCTGAGAGCCTGACCAACGCGGCAAAGCATGCTCAAGCCAAGCGAGTCACGGTGGATGTTGGGGTAACCGACGGCACACTGATCGCAGAAATCGTCGATAACGGCATCGGCGGTGCAGATTCCGAACGCGGAACGGGCTTGCGTGGACTGGCCGATCGCGTCGAGGCTCTGAATGGTCGGCTGCGAGTCTGGAGCGCCGCCGGCAGCGGCACCCGAGTACGAGCGGAGATTCCATGCGGGTAGCCATTGCCGAAGACAGCGTGCTGTTGCGCGAAGGCGTTGCGCAGCTGCTAACAGATGCAGGCATCGAGGTCACCGCTCGCTGCGGCACGGCTGACGAGCTGCTAACACGCGTTGCGGCGGACCCGCCAGATGCGGTCATCGTCGACATCCGCATGCCACCGACCCATCCCGACGAAGGGATGCAGGCCGCCCTGACCATCCGGAAGAAGTATCCGGACATCGGGGTGCTCGTGCTGTCCCAATACGTCGAAGTGGGACTGGCGATGCGGCTGCTGGCCGACTCAGCTGAAGGGGCCGGCTATTTACTAAAAGACCGCGTGAGTGAGGTCAAGGAGTTCATTGCGGCGCTCCGCCGGGTGGCCGATGGAGGCTCCGCCCTCGATCCGACGATCGTCTCGACAATGCTGAAGCGCCGCCGCAGTTCAGATCCACTGGATTCTTTGACACCGAGGGAACGCGAGGTGTTGGAGCTGATGGCAACCGGAGCGTCCAACGCCGGCATCGCGGAGTCGATGGTAATCACCCAGCGCGCGGCTGAGAAGTATGTGTCGACCATTTTCACCAAACTGGGCATTCCGGCCAGCGGAAGCGAGTCGCGACGCGTGCTTGCCGTACTGCTCTTCCTCCGCTCTTAACCGCTAACCCATTTCCTCAAGGTGTCGGGTTAGGACGCGCCATGCGCGATGCATCGCGCAACCTCGTGTCAAGGACGACAGGGCAGGGTATGGCCCTTGCAGGACCCTGCAATGGAGGTTTCTCATGGCTGACCGTTCCTCCCCCGTCTACGAGTCGGGGGAAGCTGACCGACTACCAGTTCACGATCACGAGGTTTACAACGCGATCGCTCAGGAAAGCGACTTTATTGAGCTGCGCCGCCGGTATGGCATCTTCGCCTTCCCGGCGACGATCGCGTTCATGGCCTGGTACATCCTCTACGTCGTCTGCAACAACTGGGCTCGCGATTTCATGAACATCGAGGTCCTCCCGAACATCAACATCGCGTTGGTGTGGGGGCTGCTGCAGTTCGTTTCGACCTTCGCGATCGCCTACTTCTATGCCCGGCACGCCAGAAAGTCGCTGGACCCCCTCGCCACGAAACTAACGGACGAGTTCGAACGGGAGACCGGCAGATGAGCACCGCAATGCTGATTCCGCTCGCCACTGGCAACCGCGCCCTGACCATCGGCCTGTTTCTCGCTGTTGTCGCAGTCACGCTCTACATCACGTTCTGGGCGTCGCGTCATAGCAAGACGGCCACGGACTACTACGCCGGCGGCCGCTCCTTCAGCGGCTTTCAGAATGGTCTGGCGGTGAGCGGGGACTACATGTCCGCCGCGTCATTCCTCGGCATCTCCGGAGCGATCGCCCTCTACGGCTACGACGGCTTTCTCTATTCGATCGGATTCTTGGTGGCTTGGCTGGTCGCCCTGCTGCTGATCGCGGAGCTGCTGCGCAACTCTGGCAGGTACACGATGGCCGATCAGCTGGCCTACCGGATGCGACAGACACCGGTCCGTAGCGCAGCCGCCACGTCGACGATCGTTGTCTCGATCTTCTATCTGCTCGCCCAGATGGTCGGCGCCGGAGCCCTCGTGGGTCTGCTCCTCGGGGTCACCAGCGCAGCTCTGAAGAACATCGTGATCGTCCTCGTCGGCGTGTTGATGATCATCTACGTCACCTTTGGTGGCATGAAGGGCACCACTTGGGTGCAGATCGTCAAGGCTGTGATGCTGATGGTCGGCACGGTGCTGATCACGTTCTTGGTGCTTGTCCAGTTCGGCTTCAACTTCTCCGAACTGCTGGGCACCGCAGCCGAGAAGTCGGGCAAGGGAGCGGCTTTCCTCCAGCCTGGACAGCTCTACGGCAAAGACCTGGTCGGCAAGTTCGACTTCTTGTCGCTCGGCTTGGCTCTGGTCCTCGGCACCGCTGGCCTGCCGCACATCCTCATTCGCTTCTACACCACGCCCACCGCTCAGGCGGCGCGGAAATCGGTACTCTGGGCGATCGGGCTGATCGGTTCCTTCTACCTGATGACGCTTGTACTGGGCTTTGGCGCCGCTGCACTGGTCCCGACGGGACCGGGCAGCCAGATCCAGACCTCGGCAGGCAACGCCGCCTCACCTCTGTTAGCGCAGGCGGTCGGCGGTGGTGAGGGCACGCTCGGCGGAGCGATCCTGCTGGCTGTGATCTCAGCGGTGGCGTTCGCCACGATCCTCGCGGTCGTTGCCGGCCTGACCCTCACCTCAGCGTCCTCGGTCGCCCATGATCTCTACGCCAACGTGATCAAGAAGGGACAGGCGTCGGAGAAGAGCGAGTTGATCGTGGTCCGGATCGCGGCCTTTGGAATCGGTGCGGTCGCGATCTTGCTCGCGATTCCCGCACAGCGGCTGAACATTGCCTTCTTGGTGGCGCTGGCATTTGCGGTCGCAGCGTCGGCGAACTTGCCGGCATTGCTGTACAACCTGTTCTGGAAGCGCTTCAACACCATGGGCGCAATCTTTAGCATCTACGGCGGATTGATCATGGCAGTGCTGCTGGTGACCTTCTCGCCGGTTGTCTCCGGTACGCCCACTTCGCTGTTCCCGAATGCCAACTTCGACTGGTTCCCACTACGCAATCCCGGGTTGATCTCGATCCCGTTCGGGTTCCTCTGCGGCATCGTCGGGACCTTGATCAGCAAGGAGACTCATTCCGCGGAGCGCTACGACGAGCTGACCGTCCGGGCGCTGACAGGGGCGGGAGCCGAGAAGGCGGTGGTTCACTGAAGCGCCGGCGTGCGCTTCACTCTGCTTGTTACCCAACGTGTCAGCGTCTCAGAGTGTTATAGCCCTCTGAAACGCTGACAAGTTGGTCAATCCACCAGAAAACCGCCCCTGAGGTGGCTAGCGCACCATCTGGGCGCCCTTCTTTGACGATGTCACGGTGAGAGTGCTGTGAAAGATCTCCGTCGATGAGGAGCAACCATGATCGGCCGCATCATCTTCCAACATCTCTGGCGTAGCGCGGGCGGCGCATCACTTGCCTCGGTCTTGTTGATCGTGGGGGGCGCCCAGGCTTCCGCTGATCCTGGTCAGCCACGTTTCACGATCGCCTGGTCGGCGTGTGAAAAATCGCCACAGACCCAATGCGGCACCCTGAAGGTGCCGCTTGACTGGTCCAAGCCCTCGGGAGCAACCATTTCACTGGCGGTCGCGCGCCGACCGGCTAAGGACCCGCAGCATCGCGTAGGCACACTTTTTTTCAATCCTGGAGGGCCTGGCGACGGCGCGGCGAAGTACATCGCGGACGCCGAAACCATCTTCACACCGACCCTGATCGAGCGATTTGACCTCGTGGGCATGGATCCGCGCGGCATCGAGAACAGCTCACAAGTTCGTTGCACAGTGCCGTTGATCACTCCGGAGAGCACGCTGTTTCCCAAGACCGAACAGCAATTCCAGCAGCTGCGGCAACACAATCGAGAAGTTGGCCTGAATTGTCTCGAGGAGGCGGGCGAGCTAGTCCGGCACATGGATACGGTCAGCGTTGCTCGCGACCATGAGGCGCTGCGACTGGCGCTCGGCGAGAACAACATCAACTGGCTCGGCATTTCCTACGGCACTCAGCTGGCCGCAAACTACGCCCAGCTGTATCCGACCCGCACCCGAGCAATGGTCCTCGATGCGGCGTTGGAGCACAGCCAGTCTGAGGTGCACCAAGTGAGCGGTGAGATCATGGCGGCCGAGGATTCGTTCAACCGTTTCGCCGACTGGTGTCCGACCCAGGAGGCCTGTGCACTACGCGGCCAAGACGTACGGGCAGTCTTCGATCGCCTGGTTGAGCAGGCAGATCGGAATCCGATTCCGGCTGAAGGTGCATTGCGGCCAGTCACTGGCGAAGACATCCGGATGGGCACCAAGGGTCTGCTGCGGTTCAAGGAACCGTCGATCTATGGACCTGATCTGTCGTGGGCTGGACTGTCGCGAGCGCTACAGAAGGCGATCGACGGTGACGGGTCCGGCTTCGCGGTCGCCCCAGCAGGAGCGCCGCAGTACGGATACCACGGTCTGCTCGGCAACGCCTGCCTGGACTATGCACCCCAGGTGCACACCTATCAGGAGATGCAGCAGCGACTCGAATTGGGCCGCCAGCTCGCGCCACACCTGCAAGGTGCCTCAGAAACCTGGCAGGCCAACTTCTGCATCGACTGGCCTGTCAAGCCCGTCAACCCACCCAAAACGCTCAACGTCCGGGGAGTGCCGACGCTGATCATCCAGGCAGTTCACGATCCATCGATTCCTTACGCCTGGGCCCATGGCCTAGCAGCACAGATCGACGGCAGCGCACTGTTGACGCGTACCGGCGACGGCCATACCTCGATCTACACCTCCGACTGCGCCAAGTCAGCTATGGATGCGTTCTTGATCGAACGGCGCAGTGAGGCGAACCGCATTTGCGAAGGTTGAGCACCGACCCACTTTGAGGAGTGGACCCACGAAAACAATGACCTCATCTCACGAGACGCTCGCATCCCCGCACCCGCAGAGGCGCCGAAACCGCTGGATCCTGTGGACCGGACGTATCTTGTTTGGGTTGTTGGCACTGATCGTCGTGCTGGCGGCGAGTGGCGCAACCTACGAGGTGATCATGCGTGCCGGCGACGCCAGGCGCTACCCACCTCCGGGGCAACTGGTAAATGCTGGCGGCCACCGCTTGCACCTGAATTGCGTCGGACAGGGCAGTCCCACCGTCGTATTCGATGCCGGCCTGGGCGGGTTCTCCCTCGATTGGGATGCGATCCTTCCCGAGATCGCCACATCGACACGCGTCTGTGCGTACGACCGTGCCGGACTCGGCTGGAGCGAACCTGGCCCCTCGCCACGCAGCCCGCAGCAGTTTGCCACCGAGCTGCGTGACCTGCTGACCAACGCTGGCGTTCCCGGTCCCTATGTGCTCGTCGCACACTCAATCTCAGGAAAGACGGCACGACTGTTCGCCAGCCAGCACCCGACCGAGGTTACGGGGATGGTGCTCATCGACGCACGCCATGAGTCCGTTGATCAGCACCTAACAGCCGAGCAGGTTGCGGCCGAGGGCGCCCAGCAACAGCGCTTCCAAAACAT
>JAICEV010000131.1 GCA_025923975.1 Propionibacteriaceae bacterium | reverse complement strand
TTGAGGGCTGGCGCCCGATGAGATCGCCTGGGCTCCCGTTCTGCCTGGTGGACCGCCAGGAACATGTACGCCCACCGGCACAGCGCTTCGCGGACCACCGCAGCCGCCTGGTGCAGATCTGCATCGATTCACCGCCGGCCTTGCATGATCTAGAAGTGGTCTTCTGGCGGTCTGCGACCAGCTGGCGCTGGCGCGAAGGTGACCACAACGAATTCGCGGGCAAGCTGTATCCGCCGACGGGCTCGAGCGCCCAGCTGCTCTTCCAGCGGCTCGGTTCCGATGACCCGGCAACGGCCGTACGAGCCCATATCGACCTAGGTGCGGATGACGTCGAGGCTGAGGCGGCTCGGCTGGTTGGGCTGGGCGCCGAGTACCTCGGCCCTGGCCGCGGCTGGATCGTCTTACGGGACCCGGTCGGGATGATCTTTTGTGTGACCGGCAATCACCCCGACATCCCGTGAGCGGGGCAACGACTTCCGCTACAGGGCGCTGGCAACTCCCGTGCCGTCCACGGCGTACGAGGCCTGGATCGGGGCTGCCAGGTGCAGCCGCGCAAAGGCTAGGGACTCGGCCAGGTCGGCTTCTCGTTGCGCCCGAGTGCCGACCTTGCGGGAATTGACCTCGAGCACCACATGGCCGGAAAAGTTGCGCTCGGCCAGGTACTGCAGCACCCGTCCGGCCTGCTGGTCGCCACGTCCGGGCACTAGGTGCTCGTCCTTGACCGACCCGGTCCCGTCGGTGAGATGAACATGTCGGAGCCGTGACCCCCAGGAACGGACAAGATCAATCGACTGCTGACCGGAGGTCGAGGCATGAGAGAGATCCAGCGTCAGATCGTCGTAGTCCAGCTCCGTGGGATCCCAGCCGGGTACGTACGCCTTCAGCTCCCCACCTGGTGTACGCCAGGGAAACATGTTCTCCACAGAGAACAGGATGCCGGTGCTCTCCGCGAGCCGCCGGACTCCTTCGACGAAGCTACGGGCGTAGTCGCGCTGCCAGCGGAATGGAGGATGGACAACCACGACGTCGGCGCCGAGCCGGCGCGCCGCTTCAGCTGATCGCTCGAGCTTCGACCAAGGATCGGTTCCCCAAACCCGCTGGCTGATAAGCAAGCACGGCGAGTGGATCGCGAGCACGGGCACGTCGTGGTAGTCACGGAGCTTCTCCACCGCATCGATGTCTGCCGCGACCGGATCAATGCCGATCATGATTTCCACGCCGTCGTACCCCAGCCGACGGGCAAGTTCGAAGGCGCTCGAGGTGCTCTCGGGATACACCGACGAGGTGGAGAGACCGACTCTGGCGGGTGGGATCTTGATCAGCTGGCCCTCTGAGTTCTGTACCAGCGCCGGCTCCCGCGCCGTCGTCGGTGACGAGTCATCTGCGGGCACGCGCCTAGCCTAGACCCCCTTTTTTAGGGTCGTTCGCGCATCGCGCTGTATTTGATTGCTCGCTGCGCTTCCCGCGATGTTCGCTGCGTAGCCGCTGTGTTCGTAGGAGCTGACGGAACCGAAAACGGCCGCCCTTCGCCACGTTTCCCATCTCACGACGGCAACACGTGTCTCGATGGCCGATCGACCACACTTTTGCCGTCTTGAGCTGACAAAGAGGCGACAGCAAGCGTCCCGCACGCCGTTGTGGCTGCAACCGAGGAAACGTAGTGATCTCCTCCGGTTACGGTTGAAGTTTCCGGCCAATGCGGACTTTTCGACCCGCTCCGCGACCTCTCCGACTCAAATTCCGACCAATGCGGAGTTCTCGCAATCAGTCACGAGCCTCCGCCATCTCTTCACGGCCCGGCGCCAGGCATACACTGGCGCGCGTGCCAGAAGTGCTGATCGGCTTTCCCCGCGCCTTCGTGGAATTCGGAGACCCAGCCGACAGCAGCCAGGTGTTTCGCTGTGATCTCACCTGGCTCACCTCGCGGTGGGCCTGCATCTACGGCCAGGGCTGCCACGGTATTTACGCCGGCCGCCCAAATGACGGCTGCTGCACTCTGGGCGCGCATTTTGCTGACGCCGACGACGAGAAAAGAGTCGGGAAAGCGGTCCGGCAGCTAAAGGCCAGCCAGTGGCAGTACAAGCAAGACGCACGCGTCGGCGGCTGGGTTGAGGAGGAGCACCCAGATCATCTGGCCGAGGGTGAACTGCCTGGCCGCAAGACCAGGGTGATCGACGGCGCCTGCATCTTTCTCAATCGTCCAGGCTTTCCGGCTGGTCAGGGCTGCGCACTTCATCTGCTTGCGCTGAGCCAGGACCGCGACTTCCTGGAAACCAAGCCCGATGTCTGCTGGCAACTGCCGATCCGCCGGCAGTTCCGCACCGTGACCCGCACCGACGAAACGACGTACACAGAGATCACTATTGGCGAATACGGCCGCGACGGTTGGGGTCCCGGTGGAGCCGATCTCGACTGGTACTGCTCGTCCAATACCGAGGCGCATCACGGCATACGCCCGGTGTATCTGGAGAACCGCGCTGAGCTGGTGGCGTTGATGGGCACCGCCGCGTACCAGCTCCTCGTCGAGATGTGTCAGGAGTTCGAGTCTCGCCGCGGCAGGGCGATGCGGCATCCGGCGGATCCAAGAGCATAGAACTACCGGCATCAGTCCGGCGAAGAGGCCCCCTGCTCTGTGCCGAAACCCCCCAGCAACAATGTGGACATGCATTTGGATCATCTGTCGTTCGCGGCCGGGCCGGACGGCCTGGAGGCCACCGCACAGCGGCTCGGAGCGCAGCTGGGAGTGACCTTTCGCGACGGCGGATTCCATCCACGGTTCGGCACCCGCAATTGGATCCTGCCGCTGACTGACAGGCAATATCTCGAGGTAGTAGGAGTTCTAGATCATCCCGCCGCCGATAAGGCGCCGTTTGGCCAGGCAGTGCGGGCTCGATCTGCGGAGGGTGGTGGCTGGCTGGGTTGGGTGATCGCCGTTGATGATCTTGCTCCGATCGAGGAGCGGGTGGGACGCCCGGCGATCCAGGGCCACCGCCATCTGCCGGACGGATCGGTGCTGACCTGGTACCAGCTCGGCGTCAAAGATCTTCAGGTTGATCCCCAGCTGCCCTTCTTCGTCAAATGGTCCAGCGACGCGATCCATCCCTCCGTAGGCGGCCGTCAGGTCGAGCTGCTCAAGATTGAAATCGCAGGCGATCCAGCGCGCGTCGACGAGTGGTTGGGCGGACGAAGCAAAGAGATCTTGGCCGACGTCGACATCGGCTGGTGTCAGCCGCGAGACCGGACCGGCCTGGCCGCTGCGATCTTCAGCACGCCACGCGGTGAGGTACGGATTTGATCAGGCTCCGGTCCGCTATCGGTGGCCTGCCGGTCTATGTGGCTGGCAAGCCAGCGCCTCGTCTGGTCGAGGCGCCCTCGTTCAAGCTGTCCAGTAACGAAAATCCGTTCCCACCGCTTCCTGGTGTCATTGAGGCCACGATGGCTGCGGTAGCCCGGATGAACCGCTATCCCGATATCACCAATGCCGAGCTGACCAGCGCGCTAAGTAGCCGGCTTGGTGTGCCCGGTGAACAGCTCGCATTTGGTACCGGCTCGGTGGCGGTGCTCTATCACCTGCTGCAAGCCGCCTGTGAAGCTGGCGATGAGGTGATCTTCGCCTGGCGGAGCTTTGAGGCCTATCCGATCGCGACACCAGTGACAGGCGCGACCCAGGTGCCGGTGCCGCTCGGTCCGGGTGCTGTTCATGATCTTGATGCTATGCGGCGAGCGGTTACCCCGGCCACGAAGGCGATCATGCTGTGTACGCCGAACAATCCGACCGGTCCGGCACTCCAACATCAACCGGTGATCGACTTCATCGACTCGCTACCAGATCACATCATGATCGTTCTTGACGAGGCCTACGTTGAGTTCGTCACCGATCCGGAAGGGCTGCGAGGCCTGGAAGCGATGATCGGACGACCCAATGTCGTGGTACTGCGAACCTTCTCCAAGGCGTATGGGCTGGCCGGTTTTCGTGTCGGCTATTGCGTGGCCGATCCCGCTGTCGCTGCTGCGGTACGCGCGGTGTCGCTCCCGTTTGGGGTCTCGGTAGCTGCTCAGGCGGCGGTGATCGCCTCGCTGGATGCCGAGGCGCTGCTGTTCGACCGCGTTGCCGAGCTCATCAAAGCGCGCGACGCACTTGCCGTCGGCCTGCGTGATCTCGGCTTCGAGGTGCCGGACTCGCAGGCGAACTTCGTCTGGCTCCCCGCCGGCCCGGACACCGAGGCGTACGCTGCCGCCTTCGCCCGTGCTGGTGTGGCGGTACGGCCGTACGCGTCCGGCGGGGACTGGGATGGTCTGCGGATCACCGTAGGCGATCCTGCCGCCAACGCCCGGGTTCTGGAGGTGGCCGCGGCGTTGGCGGCACCAGCCGCGAATTAGCGCCTCACCCGACGATCGAAGCCGCGCGGGGATGGGGATTCTTGCGTTCCCGCAAGGTCATCCAGATGACACCTGCACCGGTCAGGGCGAGGGTGAGTGCTGTACCGAAGCCCAAGTAGCGCGGCACACCCGTGGCGGACTGGTCAGCTAGGCCGAGGAGGATGAACTCGGCTGACTGATGCATGGTGCCGAACGCCGTCACTCCAAAGAGCAGAACCACCAACCGGCGCGTGGTGACGATGTTCACCGCTTCGCGACTCATGGCCGCATAGACGAGGAAGCCAATGGCTATGAACTCCGAAATCGTTCCAAGGATGATCCAGGAACCGCCGAGGGCCACCCAGCGATCAACCGACCAGACTCCAAACCACCCGCCAATGCTCATGATCACCAATGGGACGGCGAGAACGGCACCGAAGATCTTGATGCCACGTCCCCAGGGCGCCAGTAGCAAGAAAGCGATCCAGGCGCTGGTAGCAAGCGTGAGCGCCAACGCGGCCAATGGGGCTGCCCACGCCACGCGCAGTGCCATCGTGTCCGCCTGGATCGGCAGCGGATTCATCGTCTGCGTTAGGTCCACGCAGGCTTGAGATGCTGAGCTTGCACCGCACACTGACCATTGCCACAGGACCGATATTGCCGTCGCCAGGCCAGCGGCGATGAGTAGCGCCCCGGCGGCGAACCAGGCTCTTTCGTCTGATCTGGTGCGGCGTACGTCGCCTGCGGGCTTGATGGTCATGACGCTCCAAGGGACGAACGGTGCTGTCGTCAGAGTAGCCGGAGCGTTCCCTGAGCGAGGTTCGAGAAGTGTCAGTCCTGGGTTCTAGCGTCTCCGGCATGCCCAAGACGAGCACCAGGCCTAGCCACACCTGCACCGAATGCGGCTGGCGATCGAGTCGCTGGGTCGGCCGCTGTGGCGAGTGTCAGACCTGGGGCAGCGTTGTGGAGCAAGCTGCACCGAAGCTGGGTCACATCTCCTCAGCGGTGCCAGTCAGCAAGGCGGTCCCAATCGGCGAGGTAAATGCCATGCAGGTGACACATGCCCGCACCGGCGTAGCCGAGCTCGATCGCGTCCTGGGCGACGGTCTGGTGCCGGGGGTTGTGGTGCTGCTTGCTGGCGAACCAGGGGTAGGGAAGTCGACGCTGCTGCTTGAGGTCGCAGCGCGCTGGGCGCGAGGTGGGCATACCACCCTGTACGTGACCGGTGAAGAGTCGGCCGCCCAGGTGCGGCTGCGGGCCGGCCGCACAAACGCGGTGGCCGATCAGCTGTACCTTGCGGCCGAGACCGATCTTGGCACGGTCCTTGGCCACATCGAGGAGGTGCGGCCGTCCCTCATGGTGCTCGACTCAGTGCAAACGATCGGCACCGCTGAGGCTGATGGCTCCCCCGGTGGGGTGACCCAGGTCCGCGAAGTGACGAGTGCGTTGGTGCGGGTGGCGAAGCGACGTGGGATGGCGGTGATCATCGTCGGACACGTCACCAAGGACGGGGCCATTGCTGGTCCCCGGCTCCTGGAGCATCTGGTGGACGTCGTGCTCGCCTTTGATGGTGATCGCCACTCCGGTTTTCGAATGGTGCGCGCGAGCAAGAACCGCTTCGGACCTGCCGACGAAGTCGGCTGCTTCGAGATGGTTGACTCCGGAATTCTGGAGGTGCCCGATCCATCCGGGCTCTTCACCTCGCAGCATTCCGAGCCAGTGCCCGGGACTGCAGTGACCGTCACCCTGGAGGGTCGCCGGCCGTTGCTTGCGGAGATTCAGGCTCTCGTTGTCAGATCCTCGACGACGCAGCCGCGGCGCACGATGAACGGCGTGGAATCCGGCCGGGTCGCCATGGTGCTCGCGGTGCTGGAACAGCGGTGCGGTCTACGGCTCAACGAGCGCGACGTTTACGTATCGACGGTCGGCGGGGCAAAGGTGAGCGATCCGGCAGCCGACCTCGCGGCTGCGATCGCGATCGCCTCAGCGGCTTGCAACAAGTCGGTGCCGCAACGCATCGTCGCAGTCGGCGAGGTCGGGTTAGCGGGCGAACTGCGCCGTGTGCCAGGAACCGAGCGACGGCTGAATGAGGCAGCAAGGCTCGGTTCCACCGAGGCTGTTATCCCAGCGGAGCTTCGGGACCCGCGGGAACAGATCATGACCGTTCACGCGGGCATGCTTCTGCATTCGGTGACGACACTCGAACGGGCGCTCTCGGCCCTGGCGCTGCTGTCGAAGGACTAAGCGATACTGCCCGCCGAGTGAGCGGAGCAGTTGATACGGTCGGCCGAGGGAGTGGGTCTGGTCGCAACGGCGCGGCACGACCCGCCCCCGTTTTTCCATCTCTAAGGCTGACGGAGGGAGGGATTGTGGTGTCCGACCTCGATGACCACCGCCGGCTGCTGGATTACCTCGCCATGATGGCACCGGGAACGCCCCTCCGTGATGGCTTTGAGCGGATCTTGCGGGGACGCACCGGGGCCTTGGTGGTGCTCGGACGCAACAAGATCATCTCTCAGATCTCAACTGGCGGCTTCGCACTCGACGTGCCCTATACGCCGACTTCGCTACGTGAACTCGCAAAGATGGATGGGGCGATCATCTTCGACTGGGAGAACGACCGCATCGTGCGTGCTGGAGTGCAGCTGATGCCTGACGCGAACATCGACACCGTTGAAGCTGGTACCCGGCATCGCACGGCAGACCGCTCGTCTCGCCAGTCCGGGTTGCCAGTCGTTTCGATTTCGGCGTCGATGTCGACCATTGCGCTCTACCTCGATCACCGACGCCATCTTGTCGAGCATTCAGACCAGATACTAACGAGGGCACACCAGGCATTGCAGACCCTGGAACGCTACCGAGGACGGCTCTGGGAGGTCACGACCCGCCTGTCCTCACTGGAGGTTCAAGATCAGGTAACGGTCAGAGATTTTGCCCTGGTGGCCCAGCGGCTGGAGATGGTGCGGCGGCTGGAGGAGGAACTAGACATCTACGTCGTCGAGCTGGGCAGCGACGGCCGGCTGCTCACTCTCCAGCTACATGAGCTGCGTGCGGGGATCGCTGAGCTCCGCTGTCTTCTGGAGCGGGACTACAGCCCGAACGACTCCGCAATCTTCGGTCTCGCAGGGCTGGAGCATCTCAACACCGACGAACTGCTTGATCCGCTGCAGGTCGCACGGGCAGTCGGCTTTCCCCACAACCTGCACCTGGAGAGTCATGTCACGACCCGCGGTTTCCGCCAGCTGGCTCAGATCAACCGCCTGCCGTCATACCTTGGAGATCGGCTGATCGAGCACTTCGGTACCCTTCAGGCTCTCTTTGGCGCCAGTACCGCTGACTTGCAAACAGTTGAGGGAGTCGGCGAGGGTCGCGCGCGGGTGATTCGAGACGGCCTCGTCCGGCTCGCCGAGTCGGCGTACACCGGAACGTCGCAGCTAGTCACGTAACAGCATCCGAAGTTCCACAGGCACAGCACCCTCCAGCTGTGCAGTTACGACGTACCGTCCGGGGCCTGGCGCTTGGCGTGCTGATTTGCAGTTGGACTTGGAGCGCTTGCCATCCCAGGCCACAGTCCAGGCGATGGCATATTCGGAACCGAGCTTGCGGCTGATCGGCTTGATGATGGAGGGACAGTCCGCGGTGCTCCAGATGCGGTCGCTGCCGGAGTAGATCGTTAGCTCGAAGTTCTTCCTCGTCACCCGCGCTATGCAGGTCTCTTCTGAGCCATTGATCAACGACAGCTGGAAAGTGTTGGGTTTCTTGGGTGCCAGACGCTGTTTGCCGGTCAAGGTTGGTCGGAGTTCCTCGGCTGGGCAGTCCACCGGGCCGCTCCGGTTGGCCTTGTTCGTCGAGGCTTTCCGGGAGGTGGCAGTCGGCGCTTGACTCGTCGGCGTTGCTGAAGCCACAGGTTCGACCGCCGATGGCGTACTCATGGCTGTCTCTGTCGGGCGTGGCGATGCCGACGTCAGCACCGGGTATCCAGCCGCCGGTGGCGGATCCGCGTGCACGGCCGAGCTGCTGCTCATGCCCGCGATGATCAAGGCCGCAGCAACCGCGAGCACCATCGCTGCGCCGAATATCACTGCACGCCGCGCCCAGTAGGTCTGCGGCGGCTCTGGGCCGACCGGGTGCAGCATGCCGCTCATGCAGGCGAGCCTAGAGAGCATGGCACGACCCGGGCCGGAGCCACGCCCAGGGACGCCTGAAACC
>JAICEV010000130.1 GCA_025923975.1 Propionibacteriaceae bacterium | reverse complement strand
GGACAATGCGTACGGTGAGATCCGGCTCGGCGTAAAGCAACTGCGGAGCATTGCCGGTGGCGACCTTCCGCTCAATGTCTTCCCACTGCGCCTTCAACCGGTTGACGTCGCGAATCAGCTCTTCTTCGGTGGCGCCCTCGGCAGCGGTACGGACGATCACACTGGCAGATTCGCCGATCACGTCCGACAAGACCTCCTTCAGCCTCCGACGCTCGCTTTCGGGAAGCTTCCGGGAGATTCCGGAGAGATGGCCGCCTGGCGCATAGACGATGTAGCGGCCGGGGATCGAGACATGGTTGGTCAGTCGCGCGCCCTTGGCACCGACTGGGTCCTTGGTGACCTGGACCAAGATCGTCTGCCCCGACTTGAGCACCTTTTCGACCTTGCGGTTCTGGCCTTCGGCACCGAAGTAGTCCCAGTCGACCTCTCCCGCGTAAATAACTCCATTGCGGCCGCGGCCGATATCCACAAAGGCAGCCTCCATGGATGGCAGCACGTTTTGGACTCGGCCAAGGTAGACGTTTCCGATCAACGATGCATGACTGGCGCGGTCAACATAGTGCTCGACCAGGATGTCGTCCTCCAGGACGGCAATCTGCACAAGATCGTCACGCTGCCTGATGATCATCTTGCGTACGACGGATTCGCGCCTTGCGAGGAACTCTGCCTCGCTCAAGACCGGTGGGCGACGCCGACCTGCCTCCCGGCCTTCGCGCCGACGCTGCCGCTTAGCCTCCATCCGCGTTGACCCGTCAATGCCGGCAACTTCATCGCCGGCCTCTTGGCGGCGGGGCTCGCGTACCCGAATCACTGTGTCCATCGGGTCGTCTGGAGCCGGAGGCGCCTCCTCGCCACGGCGCCGACGACGACGGCGCCGCCGGCGCGCGGTGTCTCCGGCACCCTCAGCACTGTCGTTGACTTCTGGAGCCGCATCCTCCTCGGGCTGCGCTGCTTCGACGGATGCGGTCTCATCGCCTGTAGTGCGACGGCGACGACGACCTCCGCGGCGCCGACGACGCCGCCGGCCCTCCCCGGCCTCGCCCTCGGCCGCCGACTCCTCTGCTGCTTCGGGCAAACCATCCGCCTGCTGGCCCGGTGCCTCCGCTGCGGGTGCCTCGAGAGCGGGTTCGTCCGGCGCGGGGGCCTCGAGCGCAGCTGCCGCGGTCTCCTCTTCGAGGACGGCATCGGCCACCAGGCCGGCGTCGGCAAGGAGCGCTTCCTCGACTGCTGTTGTCGCTTCCTGCGGCTCCGCGACGGGTGCCGGAAGCTCCTCGACCGGCGCTTCAGCCGCCATGGCTACGGCCTTTTTGGCAGTTCTCTTGCGCGGGGTTTTGACGACCGCAACCTCGCTCGAAGGAGCTTCCGCAGCTGCCTTCCTGGCGGTTCGCTTGGCCGCGGGCCTCTTGGTTGTCTTCTCTGCTGGAGGTGTTGTGTCCACTCCGGTGGAATCCTCGCTGACCGGCTCGGCTGACTCCTCAACGCGTTGGATCGAGGGTGCATGCGGGGCTGAGGATGGCGGGCCAGCTGGTCGGCTTGCCGCCCGACGCCGGCGCGGGGCGGACTGGGCTGCTGGCTCTTCGGTCTTCTCTTGAGTTGGTGTGTCGGGCTCGTTGGGGTCGAGCATCAAACTCCTCTATGGCGCGTATGCGCACTTTCTCGTTCGCTGCACCGGGCACAGCCGGGCTGCGGAAAGCTTGCGGAACCGATGTGGTAGGTCCAACCCCTCCCGCGGTCAAGCACTGGCTCTATTCCACTCGCAGCCCTGCTCGTCGCGGTGGAAGGATCAGCTCCACCTGCTGTCGCGACGTATGACGCCGCGCAGTCTTTTACCATCGAGGCTGGACGCACCAGACGTCCGAGCCACATCCAGTATCACACAGGTGACGACTGACGCGCGCTCCATGCCGCTCGCCGGTGATCTTAGTGACCGGGCTCAGTAATGAGTCCGGAACCAAGGTCAAGCCGACCCTGGGCAAGCCGAGTCAGGACCGGCGGGTCGATGGGAGCAAACTTCGGACTTGCCACCTGCAGGCCGGCCAGTACATCGTCTGGTCGGACCAGCGGTACCTGATGCGCCAGGATCATGATCAGCCGACCTTCCTCAACGTCTACCGCGACCACGGCCGCACGGGCGTCGAACTCCCGCATTCCGTTCTTGGTCATCCGCTGGACGAGCACCGAGTCCAGGGCCAGGAAGGCATCGCGGGCGGACTGCAGTGTTGCCGCGGACAGGCCTTTCAGATCCACCCTCCAACGCGACCCGGTCAACTGCTCCGCCAACGCCCCAGGCCGCGCCACAGCCACTTCGACCACATCCAGGCCTGGTGGTAGGGCCGCGTCGAGTGCATCACGCACCCTGCCCGGATCGCACGGCGCTGCCAGCCCGATCTCTAGATACTCGGCCTCGCTTGCCGCCCCGGTCGGAGAGGCGTTCGGGTAGGAGATCCGAGGATGCGGCGAGAATCCCGAGGTGTACGCCATCGGCACTGAAGCCCTGCGCAGCGCACGCTCGAACGCCCGCCCGAAATCTCGATGGCTGGTGAAACGCGCCCGGCCACGCTTGGCGTACTTGACCCGCAACCACTGCACCGGCGGAGGGTGTTGCTCGGGTTGGGTGCGAGGCCTCGGCGAGGTCACGAGCCGAGACTAGCTACCGCAGCTCAAGAACTAGCTACACCAGGTCGAGAACTCGCTACGCCAGTTCAAGAATCCGACCAATGCGGGATTCTCGACAACGATAGGCGGCACGGCCACTCAAGAATCCGACCAATGCGGAGTTCTCGACAACCATTGGCGGCACGGCCACTCAAGAATCCGACCAATGCGGACTTTTCGAAAACAAGTCGAGGGTCATGAGCGCTGAACATCGACGCAGTTCAGTAGAGCTTGTTGGAGTACTGGTCGCCGTAATAGGCGGTCAGCTCCTCAAGCGTTTGATCTTGCGCATCCAGAGTCTTGGCGATCACCGGCCGGGACGGGACCGGGTCTAGCCAGGTTTCCGGACGCCATAGCTGGGACCGCAGGAAAGCCTTGGCGCAGTGGTGGAAGATCTCCTCGATCTCGACTACCAGAGCGAGGATCGGCCGGTGACCTTTGACGATCATGTCATCGAAGAACGGCGCATCGGACACGAGCCGGGCCCGGCCGTTGATGCGCAATGTTTCGCCGCGACCGGGAATCAAGAAGATCAGGCCGACATGCGGATTCACCAGTACGTTCTTGTATCCGTCGGCGCGCCGGTTTCCCGGACGTTCAGCGAGCGCGATTGTCGTCTCATTGAACACGTACCAGAGTTGCCCAGGCGGATCTCCCTTGGGCGACACGTCGCATGCCCCCGTTTCGTCGGCCGTCGCCACCAAACAGAACGGTGACGCAGCGAGCCACTGGCGGTCCAGCTCATGCAGCGTCGACCTGACCTTGTTGGCCACGCGCGGTAACGGCACGCCTATCAATCTCACTAACTCATCGACGGTGGTGATCTGCTGCTCAGCCATGCCGCTCAGCGTATGAGGAAGCCGGCAATGACCAGAGCGCTTTGGCTGCTATCCCCAACCGGTCCTCGCCGACTTGTCAGCGTGAGAGAGGGCGTGAGAAGAGGAGACGAGCGGAAGGAGCTTGCGGCCGGTCGGACCAATCTGAATGGTGGTGTCCAACTGTGGGCAGACCCCACAGTCGAAGCACGGCGTCCAGCGGCAGTCGTCGACCTCCACCTCGTCCAAAGCGTCCTGCCAGTCCTCCCAAAGCCACTCCCGATCAAGGCCGGCATCCAAGTGATCCCACGGCAGCACCTCGGCGTACTCGCGCTCCCGGGTCGTGTACCAGTCAAGATCAATCCCGCTGCCCTCAAGGCAACGCTCAGCACAGGCCGCCCAGCGCTCGTAAGAGAAGTGCTCGCTCCAGCCATCGAAGCGGGCGCCCTCCCGCCAGGCCGTCTCGATGATCGCGGCGACGCGTCGGTCACCGCGGCTCAACAGGCCTTCGATGATGCTTGGCTTCCCATCGTGGTAGCGAAAACCAATGGCCCGGCCATACTCCCGATCACCGCGGATGGCATCTCGCAGCTTGATCAACCGGTCGTCGACAGTTTCATGATCACATTGGGCAGCCCATTGGAACGGCGTATGAGGCTTGGGCACGAAACCGCCGATGCTTACGGTGCAACGGATGTCCCGCCGCCCGCTGACTTCTCGACCGGTAGCGATCACCCGCTTGGCGAGCTTCCCGATCGCAAGCACATCCTCGTCCGTCTCGGTCGGCAATCCACACATGAAATACAGCTTGACCTGCCGCCAGCCATGTGAGTACGCCGCCGTAATGGTGCGAATCAGATCATCCTCGGTGACCATCTTGTTGATCACCTTGCGCATCCGCTCAGTACCGCCTTCCGGCGCAAAGGTGAGCCCGGAGCGGCGACCGTTGCGGGACAGCTCGTTGGCGAGATCGACATTGAACGCGTCTACCCGAGTGCTGGGCAGGGAGAGCGAAACGTTGCTGCCCTCATAGCGATCAGCTAGCTGCCGGGTGATCTCACCGATCTCGGAATGATCACTGCTCGACAAGCTCAGCAGGCCCACTTCCTCCAGGCCGGTTGCCTCGATACCCCGTTGCACCATCGCCCCGATCACGTCGATGCTTCGTTCCCGGACCGGCCTAGTGATCATTCCCGCCTGGCAGAAGCGACAGCCCCGGGTGCAGCCGCGGAAGATCTCGACGGCGTAGCGCTCATGCACCGTCTCAGCGAGTGGCACCAGTGGTTTCTTGGGGTATGGCCAGTTGTCCAGGTCCATCAGGGTGTGCTTGGCGACTCGGAAGGGTACGCCTGACCGATTCGGTGCTACCCGGTGGATCCGGCCATCTGGAAGGTAGTCGACGTCGTAGAACTTCGGCACGTATACCCCGCCACCTGCAGCCAGTCGCAGCAGCAGGCCATCGCGGCCGCCGGGCCGCCCCTCGGCCTTCCACTCACGGATGACTTCCGAGATCGTCAGTGCGATCTGCTCGCCGTCGCCCAGTACTGCAGCATCGAGGAAGTCTGCGATTGGTTCGGGATTGAATGCCGCGTGTCCGCCCGCCAGCACGATGGGGTCGTGCTCCCGGCGGTCCGCAGCATGGATCGGGATTCCGGCCAAATCAAGCTCGGTGAGCATGTTGGTGTAGCCGAGCTCGGTGGCGAAGCTCAGCCCAAAGACATCGAACTCACCGACCGGGCGGTGGGAGTCAAGAGTGAACTGCGGCACACCGTGCTGGCGCATCAGGGCTTCCATGTCTCCCCACACCGCGTACGTGCGCTCGGCAAGGATCCAGTCCTGCTCGTTGAGGATCTCGTACAAGATCGCGATGCCCTGATTGGGCAGGCCCACCTCGTAAGCATCCGGATAGCTGAGGCACCAGCGAACCTCTACCGACTCCCACTCCTTGGTCACGCTGTTCAGCTCCCCGCCCACGTATTGGATGGGTTTGCTGACCCGCGCGAGCAGCGGTTCGAGGCGCGGGAACACCGAAGCAGGGCCTGTCGCGATCGTCGTCATGACGCTTCCAGCGTAATGGCGAGTCAGTGATCAGTTGCTGGTCAGGCGAGGTCAGGGAACCAGAGCGCGATCTCACGCTTGGCCGACTCCAAGGAATCGGAGCCGTGCACCAGGTTTTCCCGATTGGACAGTGCGAAGTCACCGCGGATGGTGCCGGGGGCGGCCTTGCGCCCGTCGGTCGCGCCGTTGATGGTGCGGACAACGTCAATCGCCTCGTCGCCTTCAACGACCATCGCTACCGAAGGACCGGACATCACGAACAGCCGAAGCGGCGGGTAGAACGGCCGCTCGACGTGCTCGGCGTAGAGCTGGTCGGCGAGCTCACCGGTCATTTGCCGCAGCTCCATTGCCACGATCGACAGGCCCTTGGACTCAAAGCGGCTGATGATGGCCCCGGCGAGACCGCGGCGCACCGCGTCTGGCTTGATCAGCACGAAGGAACGCTGGGTCGGCACGGGCGGTGCGACGTAGGTCATGCCAGCACCCTAGGGGATTTCGCCGCTCTCTGGCGAAGTCTCCATCTGCGAATCCAGCCGCTTGCCCAAGATGAAAGACAACACCCAGACAGCGGCCAGCAGCGCGCCCACGACGAACATCATCGGCGTCACAAAACCGAGGGCGATGCCCACGAGCTGAGTTATCCAGCCGAGGATGTATCCCCAGCGTGAGCGAAGCAGTCCGGCGGCCAGGATGGCGAGCACCGCCGCCGCGCACCCGAATCCAGCAGCCGCGGCAGCGGACACGTTGGAGGTCAAGATCATGACAGGTATGGCGAGCCCGAAGACGATCACTTCGAAGATCAGCACTGTCATGAGCACTACCCGCATCGGGTTGCCAGCGCTGAGACTGATCACCGCCAATCCCGGTCGGTCTCGTGTCCGTCTTCTGAGTAGTCGGCATCCCATCCGTCGTCCGGGTTCCGGTTAGCCGAAGGGACGGGCACAGGTTCGTCTTTGACCAGCAGAGTGCGTGCTTCGCTGATCGCAATCACCGATCCGGTGATCAGCACTCCCGCTGAGCCGACCACGTCCGCCTCCGCCAGCGCCACCGCGCGCTCGATCGCGTCGTCAAGCCGGGGAACTACAGTCACACGCGAGGCACCGAAAACCTCCGCTGCCAGTTCCCCCAGCACTTCAGCCGGCATGCCCCGGGAAGTTGAGGCGACCTGGGTGATCACGACCTGGTTCATGATCTCCTCGAAGGCTTCGAGGACGCCGCGCGCATCCTTGTCCGCCATCACCGCGACGACGCCGATGAGCGGGGTGAAAGCGAATGCTTCAGTGATCGCGGCTGCGGCTGCTCTGGCGCCGTGCGGGTTGTGCGCAGCGTCGAGGACAACGGCAGGCGAGCGGCGTACCAGCTCCAGCCGGCCCGGAAGGCGGACCTGGGCGAACCCCTCGCGGGCCACGTCCGGGTGCAGCGCCTTGAGCCCGAGGAACGCTTCGACGGCAGCGAGCGCCTGCCCAGCATTAGCAGCCTGGTGTGCACCGTAAAGGGGCAGGAAGATGTCATCCACCGGGCCGTCGGCGCCGCTGAGCCGAATGAGCTGCCCCGCCACCGCGAGCCGCCGATCGATGACCCCAAAGTCGACGCCCTCGCGCTGCGGCAGCGCCCCGACCTCGGCACAGCGGGCTAGCAGCACCTGCGCTGCCTCCACACTCTGCCCGGCGAGGATGGCATGCGCGCCCGGCTTGATGATCCCGGCCTTCTCGCGCGCGATCTCGGTGATGGTATGACCCAGCAAGTGCGTGTGATCAAGATCGATTGGAGTAACTACCGCAACGTCGGCATCGGCCACATTGGTGGCATCCCAGACACCGCCTAGGCCGACCTCCACGACCGCAACGTCAACGGGGGCGTCTGCAAATGCGGCGTACGCCATCGCCGTGATGATCTCGAAGAAGGTCATCGAGACGCCGTCGATCTGGCGTTCGTCAACGAGTGCAACGTACGGCTCGATCTCCTGCCACACCTCGTCGAAGCGCTCATCGCTGATCGGCTCGCCGTCGATAGTGATCCGCTCGGTCACGTTCGTGACATGCGGGCTGGTGAATCGTCCGGTACGAAGCCCGTCGGCCCGCAGCAGCGATTCGATCATGGCGGCAGTACTGCCCTTGCCGTTGGTTCCGGTCAGGTGGATGACCGGATAGCTCCGTTGCGGATCCCCGAGCAGCTCAGTCAGCGCCCGGATCCGGCCCAGGCTCGGTGCTGGGCGATGTTCGGGCCATCGGCTGGTGAGCGCGGCGACGATCTCGGCGTGGGACTGTTCGGCAGGCATGACGCCCAAAGTCTAGGGCGGAGCCCGACTAGGACCTTGCAGGCCTGGTGAGCCCGCTAGGCTGGCACGCTGACCCGATGACGAGCGACAAAATGCGTGTACCCACCCTCTTTGGCTTATTTAGGATGCAAGATCATGACCATTTCAGCTGAGTCCCGAACCGACGCGCCGACCCATGCCGGCGCGGGCGTACCGGAGAAGGCGGCGCTGGAAGGTCTTGAGGACAAGTGGATCGCCCGATGGAAGGCCGACGACACCTACGCGTTCGTGCGGCCAGCGAGCCGGGCCGAGGTTTATAGCATCGACACTCCCCCGCCCACGGTGTCTGGCTCGTTGCATGTCGGCCATGTGTTCTCCTACACCCATACCGATCTGATCGCCCGCTTCCAGCGGATGCGAGGCAAGCACGTCTTCTATCCGATCGGCTGGGACGACAACGGCCTGCCGACTGAGCGCCGCGTCCAGAACTTCTACGGTGTGCGCTGCGACCCGACCGTGCCGTACGACCCCGATTTCACGCCGCCGGAGAAGCCGGACCCGAAGCACGAGCTGCGGATCAGTCGACCCAACTTCGTCGAGCTCTGCCATGAGCTCACCCATGTAGACGAGAAGGCGTTCGAGGACCTGTGGCGTCGGGTGGGCCTCAGCGTGGACTGGTCCAGCCTCTACACCACCATCAGCGACGACTCGATCATGGTCGCCCAGAAGGCTTTCCTTCGAAATGTCGTGCGCGGCGAGGCGTATCTCTCCGAGGCCCCCACTCTGTGGGATGTGACCTTCCAGACTGCAGTTGCCCAGGCCGAGCTCGACGC
>JAICEV010000129.1 GCA_025923975.1 Propionibacteriaceae bacterium | reverse complement strand
TTCACCTGTTTACATGCATCTTCGCGGTTGTTTTGAGCTGCACGCGCAATCGCGCGGTGTTTGATCGCTCGCTCCGCTCGCGGCGATGTTCGCCGGGTCGCCGCCGTTTTCGTCGGAGCTGGCGCAACGGAAAAGCGTTGTTCCGCCATATCCTCCTGCAGATCGGCGGCGCGAACATCGAGAATCCGCCTACTTCGTTGTCGCTCGCAGAGGGAAGAGCGCCTCCGCTCGCTCGAAGTGCATTGCTCGCTCCGCTCGCTGAGGCTGGCGCTCGTTAGCCGCTGCCTTCCTCACTCGCTTACAGACGAAGAACGTGTCTGCTCGCTCGTTCGTCCAGGACAGCGGCGCGCCAGCCTGGCTCCGTCCGGCGGCGCGCGATTTCCGACGCTCGCAGCCCTAGACTCCGGATGTGACCGACCAGCTGATCCGAGATGAGGTCGACACCATCGTCGAGGCCTGGCGTCGAGAGCGTCCGGATCTCGATGTTGGGCCGATGGAGGTGCTTTCCCGAATCAGCCGCCTGGCCCGTCACCTCGATCGCGTCCGAGCGAACGCGTTCAGCGCACACGATCTGGAATCCTGGGAGTTCGACGTGCTGGCGGCGCTACGACGCTCAGGACCGCCATATCGACTGTCACCCGGTCAACTGTTGCGGGAGACGCTGGTCACGTCTGGAACGATGACCAATCGGGTGGACCGGCTCACCGGCCGCGGGCTGGTTGCCAGACAAGATCACCCTGACGACCGGCGCGGCGTTCTGGTTCAGTTAACCGATGCTGGCAAACAGGCGGTCGATGCAGCCCTGGCCGAGCTGCTGGCCGCTGAGCGCGGAATTCTAGCCGCGTTGGACGTCACTGAGCATGATCAACTCACCCAAAGCCTGCGGCTTCTGCTTGCCCGATACGGCGCTAATCGCTGACTGCCTCGGCGGTCGATTCAGCCGATGACACGGGCGCCGTTGACCGGACCCGTTGCCCGCCGAACTGCCCGGCAGAGCCCCTCTGCACTGAGCGATACCGATAGGTCGACGGCTGCGGATTCACCGTCCACGAGGAACGCACAGGTGGGACCTGACCCAGACACCAGGGCGCCCAGAGCGCCATACTCGAGGCCGGTTTCAAGCACCGTGCGCAATCGCGGCTGGATATCCAGCGCAGCAGGCTCAAGATCATTGCTGAGCGCCGCCCCCAGGAGTCTCGGATCGCCGCTGCGCAGAGCATTCATGAGATCGGCCGGCACTTCGGGTGGCGGTGCGCCGGGGCTCAGCTCATCGAAATGGCGGTAGACCGCGGGTGTGGACAGACCGTGGTAGCCAAAGGCCAGCACCCAGTGGTACGTGCCGCGGGCCAGCGCGGGTGCCACGTCCTCACCCCGACCGCTCCCCACCGCTGTGCCACCCAGCAATGCGAAGGGCACATCACTGCCGAGTTCAGCCGCGAGAGCCATCAACCCCTCGGTGCTGACGTCAAGGTCCCATAAGACCGCGCACGCCAGCAGAGCGGCCGCACCGTTTGCAGAGCCGCCGGCCAACCCACCGGCCACCGGAATGGATTTCTTGATCGACAAGTGTGCGCCGAGCGAATCGTTCGGGGCATGTGTACGTGCGAGCAACTTGGCGGCGCGTACAGCGAGGTTGGAGTCATCGAGCGGTACCTGATCGGCACCCTCGCCGCTGACCACTACCTCGAACACATCGGGATCGGCCCATGCAACGTGCACCTCGTCATAGACCGAGACCGCCTGATAGACAGTGGCGAGCGGATGGTATCCATCGGGTCGCGGAGCACCCACCTTCAGGGCGAGATTGATCTTGGCCGGTACTCGTACGCGTACGCCGGTGGTAGCCGGGGGCGGAGATAGGGCCATGACTGTGAGGCTATCTAGCGCCGGAAGATCTGCTCCGCGACCCGAGCGAAGTCGGTCACGTCCAGAGTCTCGCCACGGGCCTTCGGATCGAGCCCAGCCGCCACCACGGCCGCGCTGGCCGCCGCCGAGGATCCTGCCAATCCGGCGAGAGCCGAGCGCATCATCTTGCGTCGCTGGCCGAATGCCGCATCGATGACGGCAAACACCTGATCACGGGTGGCCGTCGTTTCTGGCTGCATCCGTCGACTGATGGCCACCAGGCCAGACTCGACGTTCGGCACCGGCCAGAAGACGGTCGGCGATACGGTGCCAACCCTGTTTGCCGCGGCGTACCAAGCGAGCTTGACTGAGGGCACGCCGTAGATTTTCGATCCGGGCTTGGCAGCCAGCCGGTCAGCCACCTCGGCCTGCACCATGACCAGACCGCGTCTCCAACTATCGAACGTCGCCAGCAGATGCAGCAGCACCGGGACTGCGACGTTGTACGGAAGATTGGCGACGACCGCCGTCGGCGGTTCGGGCACGGCGTCGACTCGGAGTGCGTCGGCGTTGATCACCGTCAGCGCAGTAACCCGGTCCGGCAGCCGTGCCGCCACCGTTTGCGGCAACTGCGCCGCCAGCAGGTCATCAATTTCGATGGCGATCACGCGGTTGGCAGCCTGGAGCAGGCCGAGCGTTAACGAACCCAGTCCTGGACCGACCTCGAGGACGATGTCGTCTTCGACTACCTGGGCTGCGGCCACGATTCTTCGTACCGTATTGGCGTCGGTGACGAAGTTCTGCCCGCGCTGCTTGGTCGGCCGCAGCCCTAGCCGGCTCGCCAGCTCGCGTACCGCGGTGGGATCGAGCAGCCCGTTCGCCACCGAGCTAACGCAGGCCCAGCTTCGACGAACACGCCGGCCACGAACCCCAGCCCGCGTCAGCCTGGAGCTTCTTGGCTATGCGAATCTGCTCCTCGCGGCTCGCTTTGTGCGGATAGCCTGAGCCGCCGTACGCCCGCCAGGTGCTGAGGCTGAACTGCAGGCCGCCGTAATAGCCATTGCCTGTGTTGATCGACCAATTGCCACCGGACTCGCACTGGGCGAGCTTGTCCCAGACGCTGCCCGACGGCGTGCTGGATCCGGAACTCTTCGCAGTCGTCTTCGTGCCGACCAGGACAACTTCGGTCACCGGCTTCTTGATCAACTTCGATTTGATCTTGGTTCGCTTGACGATCTCTCCGTTGTGCCGGACTAACCGGTAGGTCACCGCACGAACGCCCTTGACCCCTTCCGTGTCGATCTTGGTAACGCCCTTGTTCAACTTGCTCGACTTCTTGCGCTCGGTATCGAAGTCCACCTTGACCTTCTTGGTCTTGGACTTAATGTCGACCCGGGTGAAGGTGAACTTTGCGCCATTGACCAACTGCGTGGTCGGGCTGGCGCTCAGCTTGTCGTCACGGTCCACGGTGATCTTGGCGGCGGCCAAGGCGTCGGCCAGCGTCAGTCCCGTCGTGGTGATTGCGCGCTTTTTGCCGGCATCGATAATGACGACCTGCTTCTCCGTAGCAATGATGATGGCCAGGCCTTGCCGTCCGATGCCCGAGCTACGGCTGATTGACAGTTCTGCGCCGGCAAGGTTCACGTTGAGAGCAGTGAGCGCATCGTTGACCGTTGTTGCGGTGGTCCACACGGTCTGCTGTGCACCATCAATGGTGAACGTGACCTGACGTCCGAACTTGACGGCGATCCGCGTACCGTCTTCGACCTTGGCGTCCAAGTTTGGGGCTACCACGTCATGGCTGGTGACTTCGATTCCCCGGCTCTTCAGCACGGCACCCACCGTGTCGGCGCTGGTGCGAACTTCGGTGGCCTGCCCGTCGAGCGACAGGGTCACGGCTTTGTTGAGGTTTGCGTAGCCGAAGGTCGTTCCGGCTAGCGCGAGCGTGGTCGCGCCCGCAGCGACTACAGGGATGATCTTGCGCACAGCATTTCCCCCGAGATGGTCCGGGTCTTCTGGATCTGGACCTCAATGTCCTCGCAGTCCGGGTGTCAGCCCGGACGTGTTACGAAAGTATAACGGAGCGGGCGGGCGCGGTGCCCGAAATCTGAGACCTACGACCACGTGCCGCGATGAATGCTTTCCGAGGCGCGCTTACGCGGCCGCCGCGTCGGTGAGCCCATTGCTGGCGCCGGAGCCGAATATCCCAGACTGATAACACCGACGCTCAGCTGACTCGTCGGCACACCGAAGGCCTCTCGGACAGCGGCGATCCGGTCGGCCGGGATACCAAAGAAGCACGCTCCGAGATGCTCGTCGACCGCTGAAAGCAGCGCGGCCATGCTCGCCATCCCAGCGTCGACGAACCAGTACGGTGCCGACCATCGCGTCGGATCTCGGTCGGTCCAGCCCTTGTCGGGCTCGGCGTAGCGATCGAGATAGGCCTCCTCGCTGGTCCAGACCAGGACAAGAACGGGTGCCGTCCGCATGCCTTGCAGCCACGTCGTGTCGGTGTCAGCAACAACCTGCCAAAAGGTCTCGCGCTCTGCGGCCGGGCCCAACACCAAGAGCGAGACGCCCTGAGTGAATCCGGCGGAGGGTGCCCGCAGCGCCGCCCTGAGGATTGCCTCAACCGCATCCGTTGGCACCGGCCGATTCTCCTGGTATGAGCGGATCATGTGGCGCCGGCGCAGCACCTCCCGAAATTCCATCGGCTACCAGCTTCCGCCGAATGCGGCGTCGGCATTGTCATTGAGTGCCTGGCACATACGCTCCAGCTCGATCCCGAGAGTGGCGGCAAGAAAGCGGGCCGTGTGTGGGATCAGATAAGAGGCGTTCGGTTTGCCTCGAAGCGGCATCGGGGTGAGGTAGGGCGCATCGGTCTCGATGAGAACCCGATCCAGAGGCGCCAAGGCCAATGCGGCCCGCAATTGATCATTGGTCTTGAACGTGACTGTGCCGGCAAAGGAGAGATGTGCCCCGCGGTCTAGGCATGCCCGAGCGAACTGATCATCGCCGGAGAAGCAGTGCATGACGACGCGCTCCGGGGGCCCCTCGGCATCGAGCACATCAAGAATGTCGTCATGAGCGTCACGATCATGGACCACGAGCGTCTTGGCGGAGGTCTTGGCGAAGGCGATGTGCGCCGCGAATGCGTCCCGCTGGACGGCCTGACCGGCTGCATCGGTGGTTCTGTAGTAGTCCAACCCTGTCTCCCCCACGGCTCTTACGCGTGGATGCTGGGCTAGCGCCTCCACCAGCTCAAGGCCCGAGACCAGGTCCGGCCCCATGCGTGGGGCATCGTTCGGGTGGATTGCAACGCCGGCGATTACCGCCGGCCAGCGCTCGGCAGCCTGGACCGCCCAGCGGCAGCCTTCCGGATCACATCCGATCTGGACAATTCTCGTGACGCCGACTTCAGCGGCCATCCGGAGCGCCTCCTCGGGCTCGAGGCCGGATTTCGCCTGCGTGGAATCGAGGTGGCAGTGGGAGTCCACCACTGGCGCCGGCAGTGGGTCAGGCAGACCGGGTAGTTCCACGCGCCAACTGTTGCATTCCCTGGATTTGCATCAGCAGTGGGGCGATTCGGCCCTGGAAGCAGCCCGGCGAGGCCGTGAATGTTGCGTTTTCAGGGCGAAATCGTAGAGAGCGTTCTTGGCCATGCCGTGCTGCTGGGCAACCTGAGCCACCGCAGCCCTCAGTTTCATTCCACCGGCGGCAAGACCGAGCGCCTCCTCGGCTGCCGTCTCCAGGTCGGCAGTCGGCTGGGTCGCGCCGCCAACCACCAGAGTCACCTCTCCTCGGATCTCGGACGCGGCCCACTCGGCAAGCTCCTGCAGCGACCCACGACGGACTTCCTCGTAAGTCTTGGTGAGCTCACGGCAGATCGCCCCTCGGCGATCGGCGCCAAATGCGAGTGCCATCGCTGACAGCGTGGCGGCCGCTCGGTGAGGCGCCTCGAAAAAGATCATGGTGCGCGGCTCGGTCTCCAGCTGGGTCAGCCGCCGGGCACGCTCGGTGGCCTTCCTCGGAAGGAATCCTTCAAAGCAGAAGCGATCAACCGGAAGTCCGGAGACGGCCAATGCGGCAAGCACTGCCGACGGGCCGGGTACAGCAGTGACCCGGAAGCCGCCTGCCACGGCGGCGGTGACGAGGCGATAGCCCGGGTCGGACACCGACGGCATTCCGGCGTCGCTGACGACGACCACTCGGGCCCCCTCCCCCAGCGCACGTACCAGCTCAGCGGTGCGCCTGACCTCGTTTCCCTCGAAGTAGGACATGATCCGCGCGTGTGTATTGACTCCTAGCCGTTCCAGCAGTCGCCGCAAACGGCGCGTGTCCTCGGCCGCAATAACATCGGCATTGGTCAGCTCTGCCACCAGGCGCGGCGAGGCGTCCCTGACATCACCGATCGGTGTCGCCGCGAGCACCACCACCCCCGCTGAGCCATCGTGCGCCACCGACTCAGCTTCCCAGATCACTCTGTCGGATTCCTACGTGAACCCAGGTTTCGAACCGGGTGACGGAGGGTGGTCGCAGGCGCATTCCATCGATTCGCTCCACCTACGATGGGCGGGTGACGCGCCAAGTCCTCGAGCCTGCAGCGGGGGTGGACGTACCAGCCGCAGTCGCTCCAGGCTCGCCGTCATCGCGATTTCTGTCGGAACGACCAATCAACCCGCCGACGACAATTGAGCGGCTGCGGGTCGAGATGCCGAGCGACCGCCTGAACGGCTGGCTCGTGACATTGATCATCGGCGCGATCGCCTTCGTGATCCGAGTCGTCAACCTCGGCTATCCCAACAAGCTCGTTTTCGACGAGACCTATTACGCCAAAGACGCATACTCCCTGCTGAAGTTCGGCTACGAACGCAACTGGCCTAATAATGCCAACTCCAAGATCATCGCCGGCGACGTGAATGTGATGGAGGACACCGCTGCCTTCGTGGTGCATCCTCCCCTGGGCAAATGGCTCATCGCCGGCGGCGAGTACCTCTTCGGCATGAACTCCTTCGGCTGGCGATTTGCCTCCCTGGTGTTCGGAACGCTGCTGATCATGGTCACCATCAGGCTGGTTCGTCGGGTCGCCAAGTCGACTTTGATCGGCGGTCTCGCCGGGATCTTGCTGACCTTCGACGGCCTCGAGTTTGTGATGTCGCGTACCGCGCTGCTCGACATCTTTGTCGCATTCTTCGTGGTGGCCGCCGTTGCCTGTCTCGTTGCAGACCGCGAATGGTTCCGAAATCGGTTAGCTCGCCATTTGGAGCGCCGCGAAATTCCCGATCTTGGCGGTCGGTTCGGCCCAGCCTTGGTGGTGCGTCCGTGGCGAATTGCTGCTGGGGTCTGTTTCGGTCTGGCTCTCGGCAGCAAATGGAACGCGCTTTATCCACTTGCTGCGTTCGCACTACTTTCGCTTGCCTGGGATGTGGGCGCACGACGCCTTGCCGGCGCCGGAGCACGCGCCAAGCTCGCAATCTTTCGGGACGGCATCCCGGCCTTCTTGTCCTTGATCGTCGTCGGCTTGCTGGTGTATGTCGCGACATGGTCCGGCTGGTTGCTGACCAGCGGGGGCTACGACCGCGAGTGGGGCGCCCAGCACCCAGAGAGCCCGACGGTACGACTGCTCGGGAAACCGCTTGCTTCCCTGCTGCATTACCAGTACGACATGTGGAATTTCCATACCGGCGACTTCATCAACCAAGCTCAACACACCTATCGCGCCGACCCGGGCGGCTGGTTGATCGTGGCTCGCCCCATCGGCATAGACGCAGTGAACGACATCAAGCCCGGAACCGACGGCTGCCTTGGACCTGACAACTGCATTCGAGTGATCAGTGGCGTCGGGACGCCTGCGCTGTGGTGGGTTGCGGTGTTCGCGCTGGTGGCGGCGGCGATCTTATGGGTAGGAGGTCGGGACTGGCGTTTCGGCATTCCGGTAGTCGGTGTGCTGAGCAGCTGGTTGCCGTGGTTTGCCTTTCAGTCGCGTCCGCTTTTCTTTTTCTACGCGATCACGATCATCCCGTTTTCTGTGATGGCGATATCGCTATGTGCTGGATGGATTCTCGGCGACGCGCGTGCCGGCGACCGCCGTATGCTCGGCGCTATTGTGATTGGCGCATTCGTTGCTCTGGTGGCCGCCAACTTTGCCTACATCTATCCGATCCTCACCGACCAACTCCTGCCCTATCCGAAATGGCTATCGCGAATGTGGTTCAGGACCTGGATCTGATCTGAACCATGCTCTCCGCGTGATCGCCGGACCTCCGGCGGCGGCGAGCCGCTTCCCTTAAAGTGTTGTGCTGGCTTCGCACTTAAGGGGTCGACTCGCCACCGCTCGGCGCGGGGGCGATGGGTGGAGGAGTGTGGATGCAACACCCGCGCGATCAGATGCGGTACTCAGTCATCGTCCCGGCGTACAACGAAGCGGCCTACCTTGGCCATGCGCTGGACTCGTTGCTGCACCAGGACTACGACGGCAGATACGAAGTCATCGTCGTGGACAACAACAGCAGCGACGAGACGGCTGCTATCGCTGCGCGGTACGGCGTGCGGGTCGTAAGCGAACCTCAACAGGGAGTGTGTGCCGCCCGACAGCGCGGAGTTGACTGCGCCACGGGTGAGATCATCGTCTCCACCGATGCCGATACCACCCAGCCGCGCAACTGGCTGCGCACCATCGATGCTCGATTCACCGGGTCAGAGAGGGTCGTCGCCGTTGCCGGTCCCTGCCGCTACAAGAACCCCTCATGGTGGGCGAAGGTCTTTCCGATCTTGCTCTTCGGGTTGGTCGCCGCGATCCATGCGTCGACTGGATTCGTCTTC
>JAICEV010000128.1 GCA_025923975.1 Propionibacteriaceae bacterium | reverse complement strand
GGTCATGGGCATCGAGACCGAGTACGGCATCAGCGCGCTCGCACCGGGTTCGCCAGCGCTGCCCGGTGGATTCGGCAATGCGTTCGTCGAAGAAGATCTGCATCCCATGCAGCTGTCCAATCACGTCGTGAAGGCGTACGGCGCCTCAGCTGCGGGCCAACCGGCAGGCTGGGACTACGAGACAGAGACTCCGTTGCGGGACATCCGTGGCTACGAGATCTCTCGCGCAGCCGCCCATCCGGACCAGCTGACCGACACCGATCTCGGCATGGCCAACGTCATCCTGACCAACGGGGCACGGCTATATGTCGACCATGCCCATCCGGAGTACTCCAGCCCGGAGGTCACCTGCGCGCTCGATGCAGTGCGCTACGACAAGGCCGGCGAGTCCGTGATGGCACTCGCCGCGCAGCGTGCCACACAGTCATTGGGGCGCTCGGTTCGTCTCTACAAGAACAACACCGACGGCAAGGGTGCCTCGTACGGCACTCATGAGAACTACCTACTCCAGCGCAGTACGCCCTTCGATCGGATTGTCACGCAGTTCACAGCCTTCCTCGTCTCGCGTCAGGTGATCATCGGAGCTGGTCGAGTCGGCGTCGGCCAAGCAAGCCAGACTCCCGGCTTCCAGATCAGCCAACGCGCGGATTTCTTCGAGGCCGAGGTGGGACTGGAGACCACGCTCAATCGACCGATCATCAACACCAGAGATGAGCCCCACGCTGACGCGAGCAAGCATCGCCGGCTGCATGTGATCACCGGAGACGCCAACCTGTCGGAGATCTCGACCTACCTCAAAGTGGGCACCGCATCCTGGGTGCTGCGGGTCATCGAGGCTGGCGAGCTGGGCGCTGACATTCGGCTGGAGGGGCCGGTGGCGGCCATGCGGACGGTCAGCCACGACCTCGGAGTTCGGGAACCCCTCTACCTGCTGGAGGGGCCAAGCATGACCGCCCTGAACCTTCAGGAGGTGTACCTCGAGGCATGCCGTAACCACTACGAACGGATTGCCGGAGATCTCACCGAGACGGCCCGGATCGAGGCCAAGGACATCTTCAGCCGCTGGCAGGACTGTCTTGACGCGCTACGCACCGACATTTTCAGCCTCGCTGACCAGCTCGACTGGGTAGCCAAGCTCAAGCTTTTGGAGTCCTATCGGCAACGGGACGGACTGAGCTGGTCCGCCCCCAAGCTGGCTCTGATCGACCTGCAGTATGCCGACGTTGACCCGCGCCGCAGCTTGTACCGGGCGCTGCTCAGCAATGGCAAGATGCGTCGACTCGTGAGCGATGACGACATCGAGCGGGCGCGCACCTCCCCACCCGATGACACCCGGGCCTACTTCCGGGGCAGGGTGATGGAGAAGTTCGGATCTTCGGTGGTTGCCGCCTCCTGGGACTCGGTGATTTTCGACGTTCCCGACCGGCCTGCGCTGCAGCGGCTGCCGCTGCTGGATCCGCTGCGTGGCACCCGGGAGCAGGTCGGCCAGATGATCGACGAATGCAATTCCGTCACTGAGTTGTTCGCTGCCTTGGGGCGTTAGCCGCCACCCCAGCTACACGCGCTGGAATGTCATGGCCTTGTCGGCAGCGTTGGTTACTCTTGAGGCCAGCACAGACGAGGAGCAGGTATGGCTGAGTCAGAGCAGAGCCAGCGCAAGACACGGCGAGCCGACGATCGCGAGGTCGAGGAACTGGCGCCTGCTGATACGGCGCACAAGGCGGAACTGGACTCAGAGGTTGACTCGCTGCTGGACGAAATCGACGACGTGCTTGAGGTCAATGCCGAGGAGTTCGTGCGCTCTTTCGTTCAGAAAGGCGGCCAGTGAGCGACGGACGACAAGTCGTTGAGCTGACCTCAGAGTTCTTCCGTATCGGGTCTTCATCCTTTACCGACTTCGCCTCCCGCGTGGCCCCAGACATCTTGCCGTCATCGCGTACAGCTGCTGCTGGGGTCGGTGACCTGTCGCCGCACGGTACAACAATCGTCGCCGCGGCCTTTCCCGGCGGAGTGGTGATGGCCGGTGATCGGCGGGCCACCATGGGCAACATCATCGCCCAACGTGACATCGAGAAGGTGTTTGCGGCCGATGAGTTCTCGATCATCGGAATCGCCGGAGCTGCTGGACTCGCGGTTGAGCTGGTCGGCTTGTTCCAAGTCGAGCTGGAGCACTACGAGAAGATCGAAGGCGCTCCGCTCTCCCTGGTCGGCAAGGCAAACCGGCTGGCCACGATGATCCGCCTGAATCTGGGCCTCGCTATGCAAGGCCTCGTCGTCGTGCCGCTGTTTGCCGGCTGGGACGAAATAACCCAGGACGGCCGCATCTTCTCCTATGACGCCACTGGTGGCCGTTACGAAGAGCATGCCTACTTCTCGGTGGGGTCCGGTTCGGTCTTCGCCCGCGGGTCGCTGAAGAAGCTCTATCGGCCCGATTTCAACGCAGACGAAGCGGCAATGGCGGTTATTCAAGCTCTCTATGACGCTGCCGATGATGACTCGGCAACCGGCGGACCGGATCTGCAGCGAAAGATCTTCCCGGTGGTATGGGCCGCGACCGCAGACGGTGTACAGAAGCTGAGCGACGATCAGATTACTGAGATGATCGCGGAGCTGATGGTCAGCCGTACGGAGCGACCAGATGGACCGGGGGCGCCACTTGCTTAGGACGCAGCAATGAGCATTCCGTTCTACGTCGCACCCGAGCAGCAAATGAAGGATCGGGCCGATTATGCGCGCAAGGGGATCGCCCGAGGGCGGTCCGTGGTCGTCTTGCACTACGTGGACGGAATCTTGTTCGTTGCCGAGAACCGGTCCCAAGCGCTGCACAAGGTCAGCGAGATCTACGATCGCATTGCCTTCGCGGCCGTCGGCCGATACAACGAGTTTGAGAACCTGCGCCAGGCCGGAATTCGGTACGCCGATATTCGTGGCTACACCTACGACCGGACCGACGTGACTGGCCGCGGACTAGCCAACACCTACGCCCAGGTGCTTGGCACGATCTTCTCCTCTGGCGGTGACAAGCCGTACGAGGTCGAGATCGTGGTCGCTGAACTCGGCGCGATACCAGCAGAGGATCAGATCTATCGACTGACCTACGACGGATCGGTGGCCGACGAAGCCTACTTCGCCGTCATGGGCGGGTCCGCGGATGTGATAGCCGAAGTGGTCAGTCGCGGGTTCAGTCCCGACCTGAGCCTCGCCGACGCGGCCAAGCTGGCAGTGCGCGCGCTCGGTTCTGACGGGGGCTCGAATGCGGCGCCGCGCGAGCTGGGTGTGGAGGCGTTGGAGGTCGCCGTCCTTGATCGAACCCGGGCCATGCCCCGCAAGTTCCGGCGTATCAAGGGCGATCGACTTGCCGCCTTGCTTGCTGATGGACCCGACCAGACCGGAAAGAATGGCGCGGAGGAGCGCCAGCCGTCGGGCACGTGAACCCGATCACTCCAGCCACCGGGGCCGATCAGCGCCAGGTCAGCCGCGTTGTGATCATCGGTGCCGGGCTTATCGGAGCATCGATCGGGTGCGCACTCTCTGCGGCTGGTTATGCTGTGCACCTGCGTGATCACAAGATCAGCCACGCCAGAGTCGCCGCTGGCCTGGGTGCCGGCATAGTCGACCCTCCGGTGTCGGCAGATGTTGATCTGGTCGTCGTAGCGGTGCCGCCGGGCGCCATTCCCGATCTTGTGGTTCACAGCCTCCAGGTCTATCCGAACGCGACGGTCACTGACGTCGGATCGGTGAAAGCGGGAGTGCTCGACACCTTGTGGCAGCGGGATGTTGACCTTAGTCGCTATGTCGGGTCCCACCCGATGGCTGGCTCACATCATTCAGGGCCGATGACCGCCCATCAGAACTTGTTTGCTGACCGCACCTGGGTCGTGACACCACATCGCCGATCGGCGGCTGAATCGGTGGAGCGGGTCCGGGCCGCGGTCCGAGCCTGCCGAGCTCGCGAGATGATCATGGACGTTGACGATCATGATGCTGCGGTGGCTCGGGTATCTCATCTGCCGCACTTGATGTCGGTACTGATCGCGAGCCGCCTCACCGGGACCGCCGACCGCGACCTGATGCTGGCTGGCCAAGGCCTGCGCGACGTCACTCGCATCGCCGGCAGCGATCCGGCGCTGTGGGAGCAGATTGTGGGTGCCAACTCCGAGGCTGTGCTGGAGCAATTGCGCAGCGTGCAAGATCAGCTCGGCTTGTTGATCAAGGCCGTTGAGGCGACACCGACCACCAAAGACTTGCGGAGCCAATTGGAGCAGGGCGTCGCCGGAGCGCGCAAGATCGCTGGGAAGCACGGGGCGGCCGCGGTCCGCTACAGCGAGGTCGTGATCGCAATTCCGGACGAGCCCGGAGCATTGGCGCGGCTATTCAGTGAGGTCAGCGCCGCCGGGGTGAACGTTGAGGACATCTCGATCGAGCATGACCCTGTCAGGGAAGTCGGCTACTTGGCCTTGTCAGTAGCACCGCAGCACGCGGATGCGCTGGTTGAGACCATGCTGTCCCACGGTTGGGCAGTCTCCTGACCAGCGGCCGGTACGCTGAGGCGCGTGTCTGAGGCAGCGATGACCGACCAGCACCAGACTTCGAGGGCGCCCAATCCGACCACAGCGTCGAATCGGCCGCTTGTCATTGCCATCGATGGGCCCAGTGGCTCAGGCAAGTCGAGTACGGCTCGAGGGGTCGCAGAGCGGCTCGGGTTGGCCTTTCTGGACACCGGTGCGATGTACCGGGCCATCACCTGGCTGGCGTTGCAAGAAGGTGTCGATCTTGACGAACAGGCAGCCGTCGCGCAGCTGCTGGCCCATGCGTCGATGGACATCGACCAGGACCCTCGACGCCCTGCGATTGCGATCAACGGAGTCGATGTCACCGAAGCGATCAGGGCGCCCGAAGTGTCGGCGGCGGTCAGCTCAGTGGCGACAAACCTGGATATTCGCGCTGATCTGGTAGCGCGGCAGAAGAAGTTGATCGCCGAGGCTGTCGGCGGCGTCGTCGCTGAGGGACGGGACATCACGACCGTGGTGGCGCCTGATGCCGACGTACGCGTGCTCCTGGTCGCCGACCCCGCCGCTCGTGTGGCCCGGCGGCATGCGGAGCTCACCGATCATGAGGTGGACGTGGATACAGTGACCGATCAGGTCATTCGCCGCGACCGCGATGATTCCACGGTCGCCGAGTTCGAATCGGCGGCTCCTGGGGTGCACGTGGTCGACTCCACTTTCCTGAGCCTGGAGGAGGTGATCGAAACGATCTGTTCATTCGTTCCGGTCCGACCGCTGGGAGACGGGCGTGATCGACGGGGTTAGTCCTGATCTCCCGCACACCGATCAACTGCCGGTCGCGAAGGAATGGGGTCTCCGACTCGCGAGACCCCTCGTACGGCTCGGGCTGCGTCTGTGCTGGCGGGTTAAGGTGCATGGTGCGCGGCACGTTCCAAGATCAGGACCGGTGATCTTGGCGGCTAACCACATCGGTTTGTTGGACGGGCCGGCGCTCATCGCATTCACCCGGCGACTCACCTTTGCGTTGGTGAAGCGCGAGGCCTTCACGGGCGCAGTGGGTCAATTCCTGTCTTACGTCGGCCAAATCTCCCTCAATCGTCGAGAGATCGATCCCCAGGCAATCAAGAGAGCGGTGCAAGTGCTGCGCGCCGGTAAGGTGCTGGCAGTCTTTCCAGAAGGCGTACGAAGTGGCGGCGAGGTCGCCTGGGCGAAGGGAGGCGCCGCGTACCTGGCGATGGTCTCGGGCGCGCCGATTGTCCCGGTGGCAATTCTGGGCACCCGGGAACCGGGGCAGTTCAAGAATCAGGTGCCCCGCTTGCGAAGGCCAATCCACGTGGTTTACGGGGAGCCATTCACCGTACCGCGATCTTCCTGGCCGCGGCGCAAGGAAGTAGTCGCAAAGTGGACAGAGGTCATCCGGGAGCGGCTCGCCGATCATGTGGTCGCAGCGCAGGCTCTCACCGGGCTACCCTTGCCGGGGCCGCCGAAGATCAAAGCGGCCCTCAGCACTGTCTAGTCATCAGCAGCCGGCAGGCTCCGAGCTCAAAGCGAAGCGAACATGAGTGACATCGCGACTGTCGAAGAGTCGCAGGTTTTGCCTGTGGTGGCGGTCGTTGGTCGGCCCAATGTCGGTAAGTCAACCTTGGTGAACCGGATGATCGGTCGCCGCGAGGCCGTCGTTCAAGACGTACCAGGAGTGACCCGAGACCGTGTCTCCTACGACGCCACCTGGAATGGACGTCAGTTCGTGCTGGTGGACACCGGGGGCTGGGCTCCGGATGCCAAAGGAATGGCTGCTCGAGTCACAGAGCAGGCCGAGCTTGCCGTCGCGGCGGCGGATGCCGTGGTCCTCGTGGTGGACGCAACAGTTGGAACCCAGGACATCGACGAGGCTGTGGTTAAGGTGCTGCGGCGTAGCGGAAAGCCGGTGATCCTGGCCGCCAACAAGGTCGATGATCAGCGCACCGAGGCCGAGGCGGCCGCAATGTGGCAGCTCGGCCTCGGTGAGCCCTTCCCCGTGTCTGCCCTGCACGGGCGGGGGAGCGGTGATCTTCTGGATGCGATTCTGGCGGCGATTCCCGAGGCGCCACGTACGCCGAATGACGTGGAGCGCGGTCCGCGTCGGGTTGCCATTGTGGGAAAGCCCAATGTCGGGAAGTCGAGTCTGCTCAACAAGATCGCCGGACAACAGCGGGCGGTCGTCGATGAGGTGGCAGGGACCACGGTGGATCCTGTCGATGAGCTTGTTGAGCTCGGCGGCGAGATCTATCGGTTCATTGATACTGCTGGAATCCGCCGCAGGGTCAAGGAGGCTTCCGGTCACGAGTACTACGCGAGCCTGCGTACCCACGGCGCCATCGAACGTGCCGAGGTGTGCGTCGTCGTGGTCGATGCCAGCGAGCCGCTCACCGAACAAGATCTTCGCATCCTGACAGCAGTAGCGGAGGCAGGGCGTGCGCTGGTGATCGCGTTCAACAAGTGGGACCTGACCGACGAGGAGCGCCGGCGCTACCTGCGGCGGGAGATCGAGCGCGATCTCATTCAGTTCGACTGGGCTGCCAAGATCAACATATCGGCACTGACTGGGCGTCATGTCGATCGTCTCGGCGCGGCGATCTCCGAAGCGCTGACCGGTTGGGAGACCCGCGTCTCGACGGGAAGGCTGAATGCATTCCTCGGTCGGATCGTCGCTGCGCAGCCGCATCCGGTGCGCGGCGGCAAGCAGCCCCGCATCCTGTTCGGAACCCAGGCGCACGTCGGCCCACCTACCTTCGTGCTCTTCACCACAGGGCAACTCGAGCCTGGCTACCTGCGATTCTTGAGGCGCCGGCTCCGCGAGGAGTTCGGTTTTCGCGGCACGCCAGTGCATATCGAGGTCCGGATGCGGGAGAAGGGAAAGCGGAAGTGACGAACAACGACGTACGGGTGAGTGATCAGCAAGCGCTGGTAATCGAACTGATGCAGGCACTCGAGTCGGGTGTTCACGGCGAGGGTCTGCGCCGCTTCTTCCACGACGACGCCGAACAGATTGAGTACCCGAGTCTGGTGGACCCTCGTGTCGGGCGCCGGGGGCTCGACGGCATGATCGCCGCCAGCGAACTGGGTGCTGGGATGCTGGCGTTCCAGCGCTATGACGTAAGCCGCTGGATTGAGAGTGACGACACCGTCGTGTGCCAGGCCGAGTGGCACGCCCAACTGGCGAAGGACGCCGGTCCGCTGCGCCAAGGGCTGCGGCTTCACACCTACAGCATCCTGATCTTCACCTTCCGTGACGACAAGATCATCCGCCAGGAGGCGTACGACTGTTATGAGCCGTTTGATTACTAATCGGTGTTGAAGTCATAGGCCTCAGTCAGCCACTCGCGAAGTTGATCATCGACTTGGTCCGCGCTTGTTAAGTTGATCATGTGTGCGATCCGCCCTGCCGCAACTGGCAGTGAACGGGCGATCCGCGGATCGGTCAGTTCGTACGGCAGAAAGAAGCTCAGCTGCACCGACCGCACTCGCGGCCGGAACGAGGCGATCTTGCGGTCGCTCTTGAGGAAGATGCCAACGTTGACGGCATCCTCATGGACCGGGCCGAGGATGGTCAGATGCTCGATGACAGCGTTGTAGATCTCGCTCACCCAGCTGGGATGCCGGCGGAGGAGCTCGCTCACCGTGATGCCCGGAACACAGACGTGCGCTTGGTTGGCGGACGCAAACTCCCGCTCACAGTTCGGGCACACCCAACGCGTCACGCGGCTGATTGTGCCGCAGTCGCAACCGCTACTGATCAGACGCATGCTCGTAGTAGAGTTCCCGCTCGTGGCTGATGCTCTGCGGAGCACAGTCAACGGGCTGTGGCGCAGCTTGGTAGCGCACTTGACTGGGGGTCAAGGGGTCGCGAGTTCAAATCTCGCCAGCCCGACAAATCAATGACGGATTGTCACGCCTGATTAGAGCCGCGTTCATCCGGCGACCGGGCCATCCTCGACAAGTCTCAGCGCCGGGGAGTTGGGCCCAGATTGGGCCCACCAGCGCGAGTACGCCGCCCCGACATCGAGCACGGCCTGGTGATCCGGGTGAAGATAGCGGCTCGTCACGGCCGGGTCTTGGTGCCCGGCCACGCGCTGGAGAAGGTGCAGCTCGACGCCGGCGTCGGCCATCCAGGTCAACGCCGTGTGTCGCAGGCCGTGCCGCACGAGGCCGGCCAGCCCAAGATCATC
>JAICEV010000127.1 GCA_025923975.1 Propionibacteriaceae bacterium | reverse complement strand
CGCAGGAGGCTCCTGCGAACACATAGAGCCCGTTGAGGGCCAGTGCGCCGGCCCGAGATGAGCCGCCGCGGCTACCGACCGTCGCGATCACTCCGGGCACGGTCGTGGCAATGCCAAGAACGAAAATGAAACTGGCGATGACAAGCGGCCAGAGTGCAGTAGCCGAGAGTGCCTCCGCTGCGAGTCCTACCGCGGCGATTAGAAATCCCGCGACGGCTACCCGCACAGAGCCGTGCCGCCCAGCCAGCCAGCCGGCAATAGGAGCCAACAACATCGCTGGTAGCCCGGCGAGTCTTACCAGCAGGACATCGGTATCGTCGAGTCCGAAGTGAGTCTGTAGCAGCGGGCCGAGAGCGGCGTACATGGCGACGAAGCTCAAGATGACAGGAAAGGAAGCCAGGTTCGGCAATACGAGCTTGCGCTGCACTGCCAATCTGGCCAGCTCCCGATACTTCTGAGCCAAGCTGGCCGGTGGTCCGCCGCGGGTGGGCTCGATCAGAATCGTCGCCGCGGCGATAGCGCCGATCAGAAGTGCCGGACCGGCAAGGCCGAATACCCAGCGCCAGCCGAGAGCCTCGGCAACCGCCTGCGCAAAGACTTGGCCGAGAATGCCAGCCGACAGGAACGCGGTCGACATCGCGCCAATCCCGGTGGACCGCCATCTCGGTGGAAGTGCCTCGCCCACGTAGGCCAGCGCGGTGGCGGAGAAACTCGCTGCCACAAAACCTTGGACGGTTCGCAGCACCGCCACGATGGCCAGCGAGGACGACGCCGCCAAGCCTGCAGTCGCGATTGCCAGGACGGCCAGTCCTGGTACGAGTACCGGCTTGCGTCCATACCGGTCCGACAGCGGCCCGAAGATCAGGAACCCCAGGCCATAGGCCAGCGCGTACGTGGTACCCACGGCAGCTGCTGCCGCGGTTGGGTCATCGGTGAACAGTTCTCCGATGACGGGTGCCAGGGTGATAGCCAGGTACAGCTGAGCCAGCACCAACAATGCACACGTGACCAGCACGGCCAGCGGGGCGACAACCGGCGCTTCCTCGCCACCGGCCTCCGGGCGCTTGTGTGGTGTCATGGCCTCCCCAGTCGCGATCATCGCAGGTCAGGCCAGACTGGGGTTGTGCAGGGTGAAAGCAATGTCTTCGGCGGCGAACTCCAAAGCTGCGGCACAGACCCGATCACGGGCTTCTATCGCGACGGCTGCTGCACTTGTGGACCAGATCAGGCCGTCCATCTGGTCTGCGCAGTGGTGACTGCCGAGTTTCTCGATCAGCAGCGGAGCGTCGGCAATGACTTGATCACGCCAGCGCCCGCGTACGGCTTTCCGGGTCTGCGACCTGGCGACCGGTGGTGCGTGGTTGCCCAACGCTGGCTTGAGGCGCACCAAGCCGGAGTCGCTCCGCCAGTGGTACTGGCCTCCACTAATTCGCGAGCGCTTGACGTCATCGACCTGGCTGTGCTGCAAAAGTATGCGGTTGACGTCCCTGAGGATCTCAGCTCGCTGGAGTGATCAGACTTAGGCCTGAGTTCACTGCCTGCGAGGCTGGCCGAAGCGCAACATATTGCCGGCGGGATCGCGGAAGGCGCAGTCGCGGACGCCGTATGGCATGTCGATCGGCTCCTGCAGCACCTCGCCACCCGCGGCGCGGATGCGCTCGAAGGTGGCGTCGCAGTCGTCGGTGGCGAAGATGACACCGCGCAGCAGGCCCTTCGCCAGCAATTCCGCCGCCGCCTCCTTGTCGGCCGGCGAGGCGTTAGGGTCCGCGACGGGCGGTTCGAGGACGATATCCACGTCGGGCTGTGACGGTGCGCCGACGCTCACCCAGCGCATCCCCTCGAACGCGACGTCGTGGCGCACCTCCAGGCCGAGAACGTCTCGGTAGAAGGCGAGCGCCTTGTCATGATCGTCGACGGCGATGAAGCACTGTGAAAGTTTGATGTCCATGCGTTTCACGCTACGGGCGGGAGGCAGATTTCGCTTCTCCATTCCTGACCGGTCGCGTGTAGATCTTGGAAACGCAAGCCGGGATGGCGGCGCCGTCGTCGTGGCGACGGGCCCGGTATGAGCTCGGGCTCTCGCCGACCAGCTCGGTGAACCGCGAGCTGAACGATCCCAGCGATGTGCAGCCGACCGCGAAGCAAACCTCTGTCACCGTCAGGTCACCCCGCCGCAGCAGCGCCTTGGCCCGTTCGATCCGGCGGGTCATCAGATAGCTGTACGGCGTCTCCCCGAAGGCAGCCCGAAAGCTGCGGGAGAAATGGCCCGGCGACATGAAGGCGGTCCGCGCCAGCGCCGGAACATCGAGCGGCTTCGCATAGTCGCGGTCCATCAGGTCACGAGCCCGGCGTAGCCGGACGAGGTCCTCCAAGATCACCCCACCACCATGCCATAGCAGGGGGACTCGACGCCTGCTGCGTTGTGGAGTATGCATGGAGGGTCCGGCCGACGTCTTGGAGGTGGTTGTGATGAGCATCGTGAGCAGGGGCTTCCGAGGGCGGAGACGTGACAGCAACCAGCGGTTACCGCCGGGTCAGTACCTGACGGACGACTTCCCGGTACTCTCGGCGGGACCGACCCCCCGCATTTCACTGGATGACTGGGAGTTCACCGTCGTCACGGAACTTGGCCAGAGCCATCGGTGGAGTTGGAAAGAACTAACCGGCCTGTCAGCAGAGTCGGTCACGGCCGACATTCACTGCGTGACTCGGTGGTCCAAGCTGGATACCGCCTGGCGTGGAGTCTCGATCGATACCCTGCTGGCCGACGTCGAGACCGCCGCAGACTTCGCGCTGATCCACAGCTACGGCGGTTACAGCACGAACTTGCCATTGGAGGATCTGCTCGACGGCAAAGCCTGGGTCGCCTATGAGTACAACGGTCAGGAGCTTGCCCCTGAGCACGGCGGACCTGCGCGACTGCTGGTCCCGCACCTGTACTTCTGGAAGTCGGCCAAATGGGTCCGCGGCATCGAGCTGATGCCGCAGGACTTCCCCGGCTTCTGGGAACAACTCGGATATCACGACTACGGCGACCCATGGCGCGAGCAGCGGTACCAGGGAGATTGAAGGCCCGCCGTACGTGGCGGCCGGCACGTCTGGTGGAGCGGCGGCGGGAGACAGCAACCGCCTCCACACTGGTCTTGGACGTGCCGGGGTGGCCTGGGCATCAGCCTGGGCAGCATCTCGACGTACGTCTTACTGCGGACGACGGTTATCAGGCGGCTCGAAGCTACTCTCTCGCAGCTCCTGCCGACGGCGACCGCGTTGAGATCACCGTGCAGCGGGTGCCCGACGGCGAGGTGTCAAGCTACCTTGCCGACGCCACCCAATCCGATGATGCGGTGGAGGTACGCGGGCCCGTCGGTGGCTGGTTCGTGTGGAATCCGCAGGGAGATAGCCGCCCGGTACTGCTGGTAGCGGGCGGGTCGGGGGTGGTACCGCTGATGGCGATGATTCGTTCTCGAGACGGCGCCAGACCCGCACCGCCGTTCCGGCTCATCTACTCGGTGCGCTCTCCCGATGACCGCATTTATGATCAAGAGCTGCGACGCCGCGCCACAGAGGATGGTGATCTGGACGTCACGTTCATTTACACCCGCACCGCACCCGGGGGCGAGGCGCGGCCGGTCGGGAGGATCTCCGCCGACGATCTGAGCATGTACGGCTTTCCCGTCGTGGAAGAGCCGATCGTATATGTGTGCGGGCCGACCGGGTTCGTCGAAAGAGTGTCGGATCTGCTGATTGATCTTGGACACGACCCGGCCAAGATCAAGACAGAGCGGTTCGGACCTAGCGGTCCATGACAGGAGGTCTGCTGCAGATGAGCGAGCGCACAGAATTTGCGTTCTACGACGGGAACTCGCTGGCCGGTCCGCTCTCGGAGGTGTTTGCCGTCGAGTTGACTACGGCGGTCGGCCGATGCCGGAGTTGTGGCAAGTCGTCCGAGGTGGCCACCTTTCGGGTCTACGGCCCTGAACCGGGGTTCGTAGGACACTGTCCGCATTGCGAGGATGTGCTGCTCAGGCTGGTACGTACACCCGATGCGCTTTGGCTCGACTTCAGCGGCGTTTCTGCCTTGCGAATCTCGATGCCTGCCGACTCCACCGGCAGTTGACCACGCACTGGAGGCACTGTGATCCGTTCACTGACCGAGGTCCAGAAGGGCGCCACCTTCTACCTGATCACGCTCGGCATGGCCGTACTGCTGGCACTGTTCGGCCCTACCGGCACCGATGCCATTCAGACCCTCAACATGCTGACCGCCACAGCGGGGGTGTTGTTGATGCTGCTTGTGATCACGCCCGACGGATACCACAGGGCGGGTTGGGCGCAGCTCGGCTTGCAGCGCGCCGGCTTTCGGTACTGGCCGCTGGCGCTGCTCGGACCGGCTGCTGTGCTCGTCGCGTCGTACGGGACGGCGACCGTGGTCGGAGCACTGACGTGGCAATTCGAGCCGGATGCCGCGATCAACCTCGCGATCAATATTGTGATCATCTCGTTCTTTGCCTTCTTCGAGGAGATCGGCTGGCGCGGCTACATGCTGCCGAAGATGGCCACTGCGTACCCGAGGATGGCGCCTGCGCTCGTCGGCTTCCTGCATGGTGTGTGGCATCTGCCACTCATGCTGTTGACGACCGCGTACAACCCGGCTGGCAACCGCCTCATTGTGGTGCCGCTCTTCCTCGCGGTGCTCACCGTTGCCGGAATCCTCTACGGCTACCTGCGCAACGAGTCTGGAAGCCTCTGGCCCGTGGTAATTGCGCACGGCACCTTCAACGCGGTACTCGGAACGCTGGCGGGCTCCTCGGTGGCCGCCAACCAGAACACCGCCGCGTACCTCACCGGGGAGACTGGCGTGTTCACGCTGGCCGCGCTCATAATGCTGACTTGGGTGCTGATGAGGCGCCCGGCGATCCAAAAGGAAGATCATCTTGCGGTGCACACGTGAGGCGGTAGTGCGCTCCCTGCTAACTCCCGCGGCGGAACTCAGCTGACAATTTGTTCATCAGTGAATCAAGATCGACATCTACTCTTTGCCGTGAAGGATCCTGATCATGCCAGGCAATGATCTCCGGCGCAGCCTGCTCGAGAGTAATCGTCGCGACATAATCCGGCACCACACTGCGCAACTTGGAGTTGTCGAAGATCAACGAGTGAGCGCTGTCTCCCAGCAGCTGAGCACCCCAGTCCGGATCGGTAGCAGCGATAGTCTCCGACGGCACATGGACGATCTTCGCCTCCGCGCCAGCTGCCTTTGCCAAGATCATAATGATCTGGTTCCAGGTCAGCACGTCGTCGGAGGTGATGTGGAAGGCCTCCCCAATGGTCCTGGTATTGCCAAGCAGTGGAACGAAACCCTTGGCGAAGTCGTCGCTATGGGTCAGCGTCCAGAGTGAGGTGCCGTCGCCGTGCACCACAACCTCCCTTTCGAGCCGCATCCGTTCGATTAGCGTCCAGCCGGCGTAAGCGGGCACTGATGTGCGGTCATAGGTGTGCGACGGTCGGATGATGGTTACGGGGAAGCCTTCCTCGCGGTAGGCGCGTACCAGCCGGTCTTCGCAAGCGATCTTGTTCCTCGAATACTGCCAGTAGGGGTTGCTGAGTGGAGTCGACTCAGTAATCGGTACCCGGGAAGGCGGAGTCTGGTAAGCAGAAGCAGAACTGATGAAGACGTACTGGCCGATCCTCCCCCGGAACCGATCTATGTCTGCTTCGACGTGGTCCGGGGTGAAAGCCACCCAGTTCACGACGACGTCGAACTCATGTCCATCGAGCGCCTCTGCTACCGACGTCGGGTCGCGTACGTCGCCATGTAGGACGGTCACTTCGGATGGCAGCGGTCGAACCCGGGTAGTGCCGCGATTCAGCGCATACACGTCGAGACCCCGCTCCACCGCCAACCACGAACAGGCGGAGCTGATAAGCCCGCTTCCGCCGATGAAAAGCACTCGGAGCCCGTTCACCGCGACGCCTAACCGAGCCTGCGCGAGGAGCGGGCCCCGGCCACCCTGGACAAGCCGTCGATGGCCGTCACCTCCTCGGCCGTCAACCGGATTCTTGCACCGGAAGCGTTGGTCGCTATGCGCTCGCGTCGTGCCGACTTCGGGATCACCACGAAGCCGTGTGCGATGTGCCAGGCGACGATTACCTGCGCGGTCGTTGCATCGTGTTGAGAGGCGATTGAGACCAAGGTCGGGTCGCTCAGATTGCTCACCTTGAATGGGCTGTAACCCTCAAGCACAATTCCGCGCTGCTGGAGGCCCGATGCCATGGCCGGGTCGTAGATCGGCGGACCCCAGCGGATCTGGTTCACTTCCGGCACCACGCCGGTCACCTCGATCAGTTCATCGATCTGGCGGAGTGAGTAGTTACTGACACCAATGGCCCTCGCCAAACCGTCCTGCCGCGCCTTGACGAACTGTTCCCACACTCGCGGTGCTGCCCGACCGTTAGGCGGCCAATGGATCAGCCAGAGATCGACGTAATCCAGGCCTAACTTGGCGAGGCTCTCCTCCAGGGTTCGGCGCTCTCGACCAGCGCGATCAGGCGGCAGTTTGGTTGTCACGAACACCGATTCCCTAGCCAGCCTGGAGGCAGCCAGAGCTTTTCCGATGCCTGACTCGTTGTGGTACACCGTCGCTGTATCGATGTGCCGGTATCCGACCTGGAGTGCATGGGCGGTCACCTCGGGCGCGGCCCTGTTGCTGATCTGCCAGGTGCCGAATCCGAGCAGCGGCATGCGGCCGTCGATCAAATCCGCCGCCGGCTCCGCATAGTCGTTTGTCGTCATAGACGCACGTTAGCCGGGCGGCTGGAGTTCAAACCTGATGGGCCTGAGCGGCCGGTGCCAATGCCGCCGGTGCTGCCACTGCCCCGCAGGCTTGGGACCCCGCAGAATTTATTCGGAGTCGCAGTCGTTTCGGATTGGTCTCTCACGCTAAGTCGGCGATTTAGAAATAGCACCCATCCAGGTATTACGCCATGCCGAATAGCTGGCGTGGATATTACAAGAACTCTCACTCGTCGGCGACGGATCGCCATCGGCGCGGCTTCCCTGGTATTCGCGGCGGGGAGCCTTGTCGGCTGCGGTGCCTACCAGGGCACGCCGCCCGAAGCGCCCACCAGCACGATGTCTGCGCCCACCGGTCCAGTGATCAATCTGAGCTCGCTGATGTTCAATCCATCAACGACCACGGTCGAAGTGGGCACGACGGTCACCTGGCGTAACGACGAAGCGATTACGCACACAGTGACATCTGGACGCTTCGAAGGAGTCGACAAGACTACGGGCCTGCGGTCCTCGCAAGATCCGGACGGCACATTTGAGGCAATGCTCGCAGGAAAAGGCAAAGCCTTCAGCTTTACCTTCACTAAACCAGGCAGTTACACCTATTACTGCGACATTCACCAGGGCATGAACGCCACGATCACAGTGGTCGATCCCACATCCGCCGAAGGCGTCCAAAAGTAGCAGAACTATTCCGGCACCTTCTCATCGCAGCGCTATGTGCGCATTTCAAGAAAGGTTCATCATGAATAAGCGCTTAGCTCGCTTTTCCATTTCCACAGCCGCAGTGCTTGTCTTTGCCGCCGGTTGCAGCAGCAACGGTGGTGCGGCCGGCGTGCCGGGACCCGCGATGTCGCCGTCCCCTGTCCCTTCGGTGGCGATGACTCACTCACCAAGTCACTCGCCGACCACTTCTGCCGTGGCCCCGGACGCGACCGAGGCGGCTGCACTCCGTGCCACGCTGACCAGCCTGTTGTCAGATCACGTCTGGCTCGCGGGTAATGCGTTGGACACTGCAGTGCAGAACAAAGGTGATCTGAAGGATCCGCAGGTCGTCGGGGCGGTCAAGGCTCTGGATGCCAACTCGGTGGCACTGGCCAAAACACTCGGATCGGTCTACCCCGACGCCGAGAAGCCATTCTTGGCCTCCTGGCGGCAACACATCGGATTCTTCGTCGACTACACCCTTGGCAAGGCCACCGAGAACGACACGCAGGTCGCCAAAGCCAAGGCCGACCTGGATGCCTACCGCACCTCCTTCGGTCTGTTGATCAACTCCGTGGTCCCAGAGCTACCCGCAGATGCGGTAGCCGAGGAACTGGCTCCGCACGTCGACACACTGTTCGCAGCGATCGACGCCAGCGTTGCCGGCAAGCCCGACTATCAGACCAAGCTCAGCGAGGCAGCCAGCCACATGCCGATGACGGCGGCAGTCCTCACTAGCGGCATCGTCGCCAATAAGAACATCGCGTCCTAACACTGGCGCAGCAGCCGGCCGGGCCATTCGCCCGGCCGGTTTCTCATCCGGTGAGTCAGCGGAAGTTCGGCATGACCTCATCCGCGAGCAGCCGCAGCTGCTCGTCGACCGTGGCCACACCTTCGACCGTTTGCCCAGTGAAGGCCTTCACCAGCGAGGCGTCGGTGATCGCCGCGATGAAGTGGTTGACGCCGGTGCCCTCGAGCTCGGCCTTGATCTTGCTCGTGACTTCCTCGGGCGTGCCGGAGATCGACATTTTCTCTGCCAGCTCCGGGCTGGTGAGTTCAATACTCTTGGCCAGCTCTCCTTCATTCATGGCTTCGACGATGGGAGTGAGCTCCGCCGGGTTGACTCCGTTCCGCTCGAGTTGCTCATGCGACATAGACGAGGCGTAGATCCCGACCATCGAGCGAGCTGCCTGCTTCGCCGCCGCCGAATCCCGCCCGATCGCTG
>JAICEV010000126.1 GCA_025923975.1 Propionibacteriaceae bacterium | reverse complement strand
GGCGGTCGACGTTGCGGCGCTTATCTGGGTCGAGATGCCGGGTTTCAGTGACGACGGTTTCGGCGACCCGTTCGTGCAGCTCACCGGCGACGAGCTGGCTGAAGGTGTCAGGCAACTCGAACCACCACGCCCGTGCCGTGTTGAGCCGGCGAGCCGCGGTGAAAGGCGAGACGCGGCAGGCTAGCCCGATTTGTTCAGCGATGCCGCGACCGATCGCGTCCGGATGCACATCAGTGGCGATTTGCTCAGCAACTTGGGATTGGGCGAAGCGCACCGACTCGGCCGCCTGGGCTGCGGCGGTGACCGCGCGGAGCCTCTCCAGCCTCGCGATCCGGTCAATCCGAGCCGCATCGCTCACCGTGCTGTTGTCCGCGACCACGACGGCTAGCTCCTCCAAGACTTCATCGAGGCGCGCCACTACAGCGTCAGCCGCTGGTGGCTCGGTGCCCTCGTGGTCCTGGAGTGCTGACATGCCATGCACTCTACGGAAAGCCACCGACAAAAATAGAGCAGACATTCGATACCTGCGCCGATGTTGTGCATCAGGGTTCTTGCAAATGCACGAGACCCTCGATCACGCTCGCCAGCTCCTCAACGGGACGCTCGCCCATCCAGTTCGACGGTCGCGCCCGCTCGGAGAAGAGGCTCCACCGTCTCGACATAGCCCAGGATCTCGACCTGTTGCTCTGACGACTTGCCGTACCCACCTCCGTTTAGTGCGAGAAGAGCCGGGTACCTGCCTGAGGACCAACACCGGAAGATGGGACCTGCAAGTGCGGATAGCCCTGGTTTCTGAACACGCGAGCCCGCTGGCTGCCATTGGTGGCGTCGACGCCGGTGGTCAGAACGTACATGTCGCCGAGCTCGCGGCCGGGCTGGTCCGGCTCGGGCATTCAGTCGCGGTCTATACCAGGCGTGACGACGCAGAGCTGGCGGAGCGAGTGGAAACAGCGGCTGGCTACGAGGTGGTACATGTGCCCGCCGGGCCCGCTGCGCCGGTGCCTAAAGATGACCTGTGGCCGCACATGGCCGCCTTCGCCGACCACTTGACCGAGATGCTGAAGTTCCAGCAGCCGGATCTGGTGCATGCGCACTTCTGGATGTCAGCTTGGGCATCTGCCCGCGCCGCCAGGCGGCTCAACCTCCCGTTGCACGTAACCTTCCATGCGCTCGGATCGGTCAAGCGCCGCTACCAGGGTCCAGCAGACACCAGTCCACTCAACCGGATCCGAGTGGAAGTGGCCGTTGCCACTGCGGCCGACCGCATTGTGGCCACCGCAACTGATGAGGTACGCGAGCTCGCGCTTCTCGGCATCCCGAGCTCGAAAGTATCAGTGGTGCCCTGTGGTGTTGATCTTGATCACTTCACACCAGATCCGACGACGCACGGTTCCTCAGCCGTGCCAGAGCGCAGCTGTCGCTACCGACTGCTGAGCGTTGGCCGGCTGGTGCCGCGCAAGGGCTACGACATCGTCATCGAAGCTCTCACCCGGCTGCCAGAGACTGAGTTGCTGATCGCTGGAGGGGGCGATGCCACGCCGGAGCCAGAGCATGATCGGCTCGCCGCTGTTGCCGAACGGCTCGGCGTGGCCGATCGGGTTCGGCTGATCGGGCAGATTGCGCGTACCGACATGCCGGCCCTCCTGCGATCTGCCGATTTGGTCGTCTGTTCGCCGTGGTACGAGCCGTTCGGCATCGTGCCGCTGGAGGCTATGGCCTGCGGGGTGCCGGTCGTCGCCAGTGCCGTCGGCGGCATGTTGGACACGGTGGTCGACGCGGTCACCGGCGCACTGGTGCCACCACGCGATCCGGTGGCACTTGCAGAAGCGGTCGGGCAGATGCTCGAGTCGCCAAGTCGTCGTGCCGAGCTGGCCAGAGCCGGCCTAGAGCGAGTCCGCAGCCGTTACTCGTGGGACCGGGTGGCAGCGGACACCGCAGCTGTGTACCAGCAAACTGTTGGGCGCCAAAGCGCAGGGCAAGCATTGAGCGCACCGCTCGGCTGACGGAGCAGTCCAGACGTGAGCGGGGTGACACGGGATTTCGACCGAGCGGTCGTACTTGGCGGTGCCGGGTTCGTGGGATCGCACTTGTGTGACGCGCTACTCGACACCGGCACTGCAGTCGTGTGCGTCGATAACTTCTGCACAGGTCGGCAGGAGAACATTGCCCACCTCGATGAAGAACCTCGGTTCGAGCTGGTCCACCACGACGTAACGGATCCGCTGCCGGAGCTCGGCCCGGTGGATGTGATCTTCCACCTCGCCTCTGCCGCCTCACCCGTGGCGTACCATCGGCTGCCGATCGAAACGCTGCGAGCCGGTTCGCTGGGAACCGAGCACGGACTGCAGCTCGCGGAGCGGTACGGGGCTCGGTTCGTGTTGGCGTCTACCAGCGAGGTATACGGCGACCCGGAGCAGCACCCCCAGAACGAGGACTACGTCGGACACGTCAACCCCATCGGGCCACGGAGCGTTTACGACGAAGCAAAGCGATTCGCCGAGGCGATGACGTTCGGGTACGCGCGGCAGCGGGGCGTATCGGTCGGAGTTGCTCGAATCTTCAACACGTACGGTCCTCGCATGCAGCCCGACGACGGACGAATGGTGCCCGCCTTCATCACCCAGGCGTTGGCCGATCAGCCATGCAGCGTGACAGGCAATGGTTGCCAAACCAGGTCGATCTGCTATGTCAGCGACACAGTCGCGGGCGTGCTGAGCCTGGCTCGCTCATCGGAGGCCGGCCCGATCAACATCGGAAATCCGGTGGAGCTCACCGTCAACGAGATCGCGAGCCTGGTGGCCGAGATCATCGGCTCGGACGCCGGCATCCGCCATATTGCCGCGGTGGTCGATGATCCACAGCGCCGCTGTCCAGACATCAGCCGAGCGGTGCAGCGGCTGGATTGGCGGCCGCTGGTCCAGCTCGAGGAGGGATTGAAGCAGACAATCGCGTGGTTCGCAGAGCGAGAACCGAATCACCTATAGGTGTTTCGGCGACAAATGGCTCGGGTAACCGCCCATGGGTAATCAACTGGCCAACAGACGAAGCGGGGGAGGAAACGCATGCGGGTCTTAGGCATCAACGCGGTCTTCCACGACTCGGCTGCTGCCCTGGTGATCGATGGACGTACCGTCGCTGCTGCCGAGGAGGAGCGCTTCAGCCGTCGTAAGCACGGCAAGCGCCCTGTCCCGTTCTCGGCGTGGGAACTGCCGGAGCACGCCATCAAGTGGTGTCTTGCAGAGGGCGGCCTGACTCCGGACGATCTTGACGCAGTCGGCTACTCCTACGACCCGGCGCTGGTCGATCCGACTTCAGGCGGCCTCGACCCAGGCTGGGAACATCTGCGCACCACATACGCGGCCCGGGCCCCTCAGTTCCTCCGAACCGCCTTGCCCGGCTACGCAGGCGAGGACTTCCACTTCGTCCGACACCATGTCGCGCACGCCGCCTCCGCCGCCCTGGCGGCGCCATGGGGTCCAGACGGCTCGCTCGCCGACTGCGCCGTACTGGTTGCCGATGGCCGCGGCGAGGCCACCTCAATGCTCGCGGGGGAGTATCGCGATCGCAAGCTCGACATCCACCGAGCGCAATCTTTGCCGCACTCGCTCGGCCTTTTGTATGAGGACCTGACCGCCCACCTTGGCTTCGAACGGTCCAGTGACGAATACAAGGTGATGGCGATGGCCTCGTACGGAGAGCCGCGGCACCTTGATCATTTCCGGCAGCTGGTGTACGCGACACCCGACGGCGGCTTCCAGACCGAGCCGGTGGACTGGACGAGCTTCGCCCCGCAGCGCCGACTGGGCGAGGACTTCGACGAGCGCCACGCTGATCTTGCGGCCACCGTGCAGGTGGTGCTCGAGGAGGTCCTCCTGGATCTGTGCACCTGGTTGTACGCCCGCACCGGAAGCAGCCGGCTGGCCCTGGCCGGTGGTGTCGCCTTGAACTGCGTCGCCAACACGCGACTCCTCGATGAAGGACCCTTTAAGGAGATCTGGGTACAGCCGGCGGCGGGTGACTCAGGTACCGCTCTCGGCGCCGCGCTGACAGTCGCGGCCGATGCCGGTGACGATCTGCTCCCGATGACGACCGCCGCCCTGGGACGCGGCTGGAGCGACGAGCAGATTGAGTCGGCCCTGAACACCGCCCGGATCCGCTATGAACGGCCCTCCGACATTGCCACCACCGCGGCCAAGATCATCGCCGAGAACGGGATTGTCGCCTGGTTCCAGGGCAGGGCCGAGTATGGGCCCCGCGCGCTCGGGCACCGTTCGTTGCTCGCCCATCCCGCCCAAGCGGACAACGTCGAGCGCCTCAATGACATCAAGGGACGCGAACAGTTTCGACCTGTGGCGCCTATGGTGCTGACCGATCGGGCAGCTGGAATCTTCACCAGGGGACCAATCCCAAGTCCCTACATGCTCTTCGTCCACGATGTCGCTCCTGCCTGGCAGGACCGGCTGCAGGCGGTCACCCATGTGGACGGCACGGCGCGAATCCAGACGGTCGAGGCGACCGACGACCCGTTGACGGCGGGCCTGCTCATTGAGTTCGAGCAGCTGACCGGCATCCCGGTTGTCGTCAACACCAGCCTCAACACCGCCGGCCGTCCCATGGTCGACAGCCCGCGCGATGTGCTGGAGCTCTTCGGCTCTGCACCCGTCGACGCTCTTGCCATCGGCCCCTATCTGGTACGCCGGCCATGATCACCTACGCCGTTGTGATTCCCACCATTGGACGGGCTGGGCTCGCCCAGCTGGTTGCAACCGTCGATGGGCAGCCAGCGCCGTCCTGCATCGTCGTTGCTGACGATCGGCGCGATGCCACCTCCGCGCTCGATCTGCCGGCGACGACAGCTCCGCTGGTCGTCGTCCGTACCCACGGGCGAGGGCCAGCGGCAGCACGGAACGCCGGTTGGCGCGCGGCGGACGCGGACTGGATTGCCTTCCTGGACGACGACGTTGCGATTCCCCTCGACTGGTGCCGTCGATTGGTAGCGGATCTTGACGACTTGCCGGACGACGTGGCCGCTTCCCAAGCCTGGATCTACGTGCCCGCTCCGGATGACCGGCTGCCGACCGACGGCGAGCGGCGGACCATGAATCTCAGCGGCGCATTGTGGATCACCGCCGACATGGCCTACCGGCGATCCGCTCTGCTAGCGACCGGTGGCTTCGATGAGCGCTTCCCACGGGCCTTTCGGGAGGACGCCGACCTGGCTTTACGTACCGTGCGCCTTGGGTACTCCATAGTCTGGGGCGAGCGGGTAACGACCCACCCGCTCGCCCCCTCCGCCGGTTGGCGCAGCAGCCTGAGGGCGCAGGCAGGCAATGCCGACAACGCCTTGCTGCACGCTAAGTATGGGCGCCAGTGGCGCTCGCTAATCGGAACAACACCCGGGAGTACCGGCCGCCACCTGATCACCACCGTCGCCGCGACTGCCGCTCTGGCCGCTTTGGCCTCTGGCTGGGTTGCCCTCACCCGCGGCCACTGGGCCCGCGTCGCGGCGACGGCGGGCTTGGTATGGGCCGGGTTGACGGCGGAGTTCGCCGCCGGCCGAATCCTGTCGGGCCCGCGGACTGCACGAGAGATCAGCACTGTGCTGGTGACGAGTGTCCTGATACCGCCTTTCGCCGTTGCCCATCGACTCCGAGGGGAGCTTCGAGTCCGATTTGCCGGGCTGAAAGACATCCGGATTCCGTCTGGCAAACCTCGAGCCGTGCTTTTCGATCGCGATGGAACGCTGATCGAGGACGTGCCCTATCTGGCCGACCCACACCGCGTCAGGCCAGTCCCGGGCGCTCGGCGTACGCTCAACCATTTGCGTCGGCATGGCGTAGCGGTGGGCGTGATCAGCAACCAGTCGGGGGTCGCTCGCGGCCTGATTCACGCGGAGGAACTGGCCCGGGTGAACGCTCGTGTGGAATCCCTACTGGGTCCCTTCGATACCTGGCAGGTCTGCCCGCATGGACCAGACGATGGCTGCGGCTGCCGCAAGCCGGAGCCGGGATTGGTGACTGCGGCTGCTCGCGAGCTTGGCCTCGCTCCGCACGAGTGCCTGATGATCGGAGACATTGGCAGTGATGTGGACGCCGCGCTGGCAGCCGGTGCCCGAGCGGTGCTAGTGCCGACCCGCCACACCAAGGTCGGCGAAATTGATCATGCCTACCTGGTCGCCGCGGTCGCACCCACGCTGCGCTCGGCGGTACGCCGCCATGTCGGAAGATCACGATGAGCCGCACAGGGGATGGCGGTTCGCGGCGCGTTCTGGTGGCTCGGCTGGACAGTCTGGGCGATGTCCTACTGGCCGGACCTGCAGTACGCGCCGTGGCCGCCCGCGCCCAGGTCACCATGCTGGTGCGGACTGGAATGGACGAGGCGGCTGAGCTGCTGCCCGGAATGGACGACGTCATTTCCTACGACGCTCCGTGGGTGCTCTTCAATCCTCCGCCAGTACGTCCCCATGCCATCGCCGACCTGCTGAATGCCCTTGAGGCTCGGCGCTTTGCCGCTGCACTGATACTGACCTCATTCCACCAGTCACCACTGCCGCTGGCGCTGCTGCTGCGGATGGCCGAGGTTCCCTGGATCGGCGCGGTCTGCGAGGACTATCCAGGCTCCTTGCTTGATCTGCGGCACCGCCTACCTCCAGACCTGCCGGAATCGGAACGCAGTCTCTCCTTGGCCACCGCCGCCGGCTTCGCTCCTGACGGACTGGGTGCCCGGCTCGCGGTACGCGGACCGTTGCCAGACGTCACGGCCCGGGTCGGTACCGAACCGTACGTTGTGGTCCACCCAGGCGCCGCGGTACCGGCCAGGCGTCCCACGGCTGGACACAGTCGGGACATTGTGGCGGCGCTGGTAGCAGCTGGAAATCGAGTGGTGGTCACCGGCTCGGCGGACGAGGCCACCCTCAGCGGGTTTATCGCCGGTGGTGAGGCATTTGACCTGGGAGGTCAACTGTCACTCCGCGAGCTGGCCGCCGTTCTCCGCGGAGCCGATGTCGTTGTGGCGCCGAATACTGGTCCAGCCCATTTGGCCGCCGCTGTCGGCACGCCAGTCGTTTCGTTGTTCGCCCCGGTCGTGTCGCCTCAGCAGTGGGCGCCATACGGAGTGCCCAGGGTCGTGTTAGGCGACCAGCAGGCACCATGCCGGGACACCCGAATGCGCACTTGTACGGTGCCTGGCCATCCGTGCCTAACTTCCATCCGTCCTAGTGAGGTGGTTACAGCCGTGAAACAGCTGCGGGAGCAATACGAAACCGATGCGGACCGCAGACAGGGCGCCCTGCAACAAGCTCAGGGCACATGATCGAAAGGAGCGCTATGGCTGTGAGCCAGAGCAATGAAGAGCTCGTCAGCCAGCACCTCGACGCGCTCGCCGCCGCTGCCCGAGAGGCAGTGTCGGCCGCGCCCGTCGTATATGAGTGGGGTCACCGCCTTGCTGCCGTCTTCGCGGCCGGAGGCAAGCTGCTCGCCTGTGGCAATGGCGGAAGTGCCGCCGAGGCTCAGCATCTGACCGGCGAACTGTTGGGGCGTTTCAGGCATGAGCGCCGACCGCTCCCTGCGATTGCGCTGACTGCCGACTCATCCGCCGTCACCGCAATCGTCAATGACTACGGCGCCGAAGAGCTGTTCGCGCGCCAGATGCATGCCTACGGTCGGCGTGGCGACGTGCTGGTCGCTTTGTCCACCAGCGGCACCAGCCCGAATGTCATTGCTGCCGCAAAGGCTGGGCTGGATCTGGGGGTCACTGTGTGGGCGCTGACTGGTCCGGCGCCCAACCCCTTAGCCGCGCTGTCTGACTCAGCGATAGCCGTCGACGCACCGACCGTCGCCACGGTCCAGGAGATTCATCTCAGCCTGGTGCACGCGCTATGCATTGCACTCGACGAGGCGTTGCAGGTTCCCGCATGGTGATCGCGGCCGCTCGGCGCGGCCCACTCGTTGTCGTCGGGGACTCGTTGCTGGACATCGATATCGAGGGCGACGCCAATCGGTTGAGTCCCGAGGCGCCGGTGCCAGTGGTCGATATCAGGCGTCAGCGGCGACGGCCAGGTGGTGCTGGACTTGCCGCCTTGCTGGCCGCCCGGTCCGGTCAGGACGTCATCCTGGTCACCGCGATCGGCAGCGACGACCTCGGTGACGTGCTGATGAACCTACTTGTTGATCATGTAGAGGTACGTTCCCTGCCGCTGGATGGGCGTACCGCCTGCAAATGCCGGATCGCGGCACGCGAGGTCCCCATGTTGCGGGTTGATTCCGGTGCTGGACAGGCTCGTCGGGCAGCGCTGCCACCGGGAGCCGTACGCGCGCTCGAGTCGGCTGGCGCCATTCTGGTCTCGGACTACGGCCGCGGCCTCAGCGGACTACCGGCGATCCAGCAGGCCCTGCTCTCCAAGATGAACGCGGTGCCGGTGGTCTGGGATCCGCATCCGCACGGCTCGGCCCCGGTGGGCGGCTGCACGCTGGTTACGCCAAACGCTGCCGAGGCGCGCCTGTACAGCGGTGCCGATCACCCTGCGGAGCAAGGCCGTCGGTTGTGCGCCAACTGGCAGGCACAAGCGGTGGCCGTCACAGTAGGACGGCACGGAGCTGTACTCACCGAGGCCGAACCTCTGCGTACCACACCCGTGCCACTGGGCGAATTGCCCAATCGGCGACAGAGTCGCATTGACACCTGTGGGGCGGGTGATCAATTCGCGGTCGCGGCCACGGCGGCTCTGCATGAGGGAGCTG
>JAICEV010000125.1 GCA_025923975.1 Propionibacteriaceae bacterium | reverse complement strand
TCCAGCACGAGGAGCCCGGCAGCGTGGAACCATTCCTGCACCTCCCGACTCAGCGGAGCGGAGCCAGACACGAAGAATCTGATCTTGCCGCCCATCCTGGCTTTGATCTTGCTGAACACGAGCCGGTCCGCCAGTGCGTACTGGATGCCAAGGAGCCCGGACGGTTCCTCTCCCGCCAGCCGCATCGGTGATACCTTGCGGCCGACCCCGAAGGCCCAGTCGAAGATCTTGGCCTTGACCCCGTGCGAGGCAGTCATCATCACTCTGGCTCGCACTTTCTCGAAGATCCGCGGCGCGCCGCACATGAAGGTCGGCTGAATCACAGCGAGGTTCTCCACGATCTTGTCGATCCGGCCGTCAACTGCAGTCGTGAAGCCGATGTGAACCTGGATCACGATCAAGGCCTTACCGAAGACATGGCTGAGCGGCAACCACAAGTATTGGAGGTCGTCGGGGCTGATGATGTCGAACGCCTCCACGGCGGCGCCCTCGTAGGTCCAGCAGTCCTGCGCCAGGCGTACGCCTTTGGGCCGCCCGGTGGTACCGGAGGTGTAAATCAGCGTCGCCAGGTCCTCTGGCCCGATTCCTGCAATGACGTGATCGACCGCGGTTGGATTAGCGTCCAGACAGTCGCGGCCCAGCTTCTCCAGATCCGCCCAGCCGATCACCTTGGGATGATCGACCTTGCCGTCCAGCTGCACGATCGTGAGCAACTGTGGCAGCTCGTCGAGATGATCAAGTACTTTGCTCACCTGCAGATCGTCTTCGGCGAAGACCACCTTGGATTCGGAATCGGCAAGGATGAAGCCGACATCCTCATGCTGTGTTGACGGATAGATCGTGGTGGTCGCACCGGCCGCGGACATGATGGCAAGGTCCGCCAGGATCCACTCCATCCGGGTGTTGGATGCGATTGCTACGCGGTCCTCAGGTTTGATTCCTAGCGCGAGCAACCCAGCTGCCAGCTGGAAGATCTTGTCCTTGGTCTGCAACCAGCTCAGCGAAACCCAGCGGTCATCCTCAAGGTAGCGAAATGCTTCCTTTGAGGGCGTTTTCTCGACCCGCTGCAACAGCAGGGCGCCCACCGAAGCCGGCCGCGCCGCCAGCAATGTCGTCTCGGTCACACCCGAAGACTAGCTGGTGTTCAAGCAAGGCGCTCCAGGATGATTGCCATGCCTTGGCCGCCGCCAACGCACATCGTCTCGAGGCCAAACTGCACGTCGCGGACCCGCATCGCATTCAGCAGCGTGGTCATGATCCGGGCACCGGTGCATCCAAACGGGTGGCCGAGCGCGATGGCTCCGCCATGCACGTTGAGCCGGGCCATATCGATGCCGAGATCGCGGGCTGAGGCGATCACCTGGACAGCGAATGCCTCGTTGATCTCCACCAAATCCATGTCGTTGATTGTCATTCCGGCGCGCGCCAAGGCACGGCGAGTGGCCTCCACTGGTCCGAGGCCCATGATCTCCGGACTGAGGGCACTGACACCCGTCGCCACAATGCGCGCCAGCGGCGTCAGACCCAGTTCGGCCGCGCGCTGGTCGCTCATGATCACGACTGCAGCGGCCCCATCGTTAAGGGGGCAGCAGTTGCCTGCAGTGATCGTGCCGTTGAGGCGGAACACAGGCTGCAGCGCTGAAACCGCCTCGATTGTGGTACCTGGTCGAGGACCGTCGTCTGCGCTCACGACGGTGCCGTCGGGCAGCGTCGCAGGCGCTATCTCGGCCTCGAAAATCTGGTTCGCAATGGCCTTCTCAGCAAGATTCTGCGAGCGCACGCCGAATTCGTCCTGCTCGCCACGAGAGATGCCGCGGAGCGTGGCGACATTCTCAGCGGTCTGGCCCATAGCGATGTAGATGTCCGGTAGTAGTCCATCCTCACGCGGATCGTGCCACTTCTGATTACTGGCTGCTGTGGCTAGGCTGCGCTGCTCAGCGACGGCGAATACCGGATTGTGAGTGTCAACCGGGTCCACTCCGGCGGAGCCGAAACCGCGGTACCGCGATACGCATTCGACTCCCGCTGAGACGAAGGCATTGCCTTCGCCTGCCTTGATTGCGTGATAAGCGATCCGGGCCGTCTGAACGCTGGACGCGCAAAAGCGATTGATCGTGGCGGCTGGGACATTATCCAGCCCTAGCTGCACCGCAATCCGACGCGCCACGTTGCCGCCGTGCTCATCGCGCGGCTCGGCGCAGCCGACATAGATGTCATCCAGCGTGCGCGGGTCGAGTGCTGGGATCGTGGCAAGTGCGGCGCTGATCACTCCGGCTGCAAGATCATCAGGACGCAACTGGGTGAGCGATCCCTTGCCGGCGCGTCCGATGGGCGTACGCGCGGCGGCGACGATGACAGCTTGCGGACCTTCAAGATCGCCGAGCGGCATTGGCGATCACAATCCCAGGTCGCGGCCGATGAGCTCTTTCATGATCTCGTTCGAGCCAGCCCAAATCTTGGAGGGCCGCGCATCAGCCCACGCGCGGGCGATGCGGTACTCGTTCATGTAGCTGTAGCCACCCCAGAGCTGGACACAGGCGTCGACAATGTCGTTCTGCGCCTGCGCCGACCACCACTTCGCCTTCGCCGCATCAACCGCGGTCAGCGTGCCGTGGACTGCCTCCATCACGCACTGGTCGACGAATGCCTGGGTGACCTCGGCATGAGTTTGCAGCTCCGCAAGGGTGAACTTGTTGGCCTGGAAGGACCCGATCGGGGTGCCAAAGGCCTTGCGTTCCTTCGCGTAGACCAGGGTTTCGTCGAGTATCTGCCGAGCGTGAGCGATGTTGTTCACTGCAGAACCAATGCGCTCGGCCACCAGCCGCTCCATCATGTAGACGAAGCCCCGGTCGATTTCGCCGATAACATTCGCCGCCGGAACTCTCACGTCGCCGAAGAACAGCTCGGAGATATCTGACTCTGGTTGACCGATTTTGTCCAGCTTCCGCCCACGTTCGAAGCCAGGCATGCCGGCCTCGACCGCGAACAAGGTGATGCCCTTCGCACCCTTCTCCGGACTGGTTCGCGCCGCGACCAGCACGAAATCGGCGCTAGCGCCATTGGTAATAAAGGTCTTCGAACCATTCACGATCCAGTCATCGCCATCACGTACCGCTCTGCTCTTCAACGCGGCAAGATCAGAACCACCAGACGCCTCGGTCATGGCGAGCGCAGTGATCAACTCCCCGCTGCAGAATCCAGGCAGCCAGCGCTGCTTCTGCTCCTCGGTGCACAGGTCGACCAGATAGGGCGCAATGCAGTTGGTATGGATTCCGACACACGAGGGATAGGCGAACGCCAGCTTGCACAGCTCCTCGGCCAAGATCAGTGAGAACCGCAGATCGTTCACACCGGCACCGCCGTACTCCTCGGGGACGTTGAGCCCCAAGAAGCCCTGCTTGCCTAGCTCGAGCCACACCTCGCGGCCGAACCCGTGGTTGGCCATGTGTTTCTCATGGTTTGGCCGCAGGGTCCGATCGACGAAGGTCCGGCAGCTTTCCCGGAATGCGTCGTGGTCCTTGTCGAAGATGGTTCGCCTCATGGCGCCTCCACTGAATGACGAAAGTTACTCACCAGTAAGTTTAGTTGGCGACGCGCTTCACGAAGCGTCCAGGGGGCCAACTTTCTGCGGGGCACTACGATCAAACGCGATCATGGCCAAGACCGTCGCGCTCTCCCCCGAGGTCACCGAGCTCGCCTCCCAGCTTCGGCGGCGGGGTGTGACCGACGTGCTCGACGCAACCGAACTCACCCGCGCGCTTTACTCCTCCGACGCCTCGCTCTATCGCGTGGTACCTCAGGCCGTCGCGCGACCACGGAACATTGAGGAAACAGCAGCTGTTTTGGAGGCTGCGCGTACGGCTGGCATGTCCGTGACAACGCGGGGCGCCGGCACATCCTGCGCGGGTAACGCGGTCGGCGCCGGATTGATCTTGGAAACGTCGCGGCACCTGAACACCATTGTGGATATAGATCCTGAGGCGCAGACCGCACGAGTTGAGCCAGGCGTGGTGCAGTCGGAGCTGCAGGTCGCAGCGGCCCTTCATGGGTTGCGTTTCGGGCCAGATCCATCGACCCATAACCGCTGCACAATCGGCGGAATGATCGGAAACAATGCGTGCGGCCCGCGGGCACTCGGGTACGGCAAGACATCCGACAATGTGATCGGGCTAGAGATGATCACCGGCGCTGGTGAACATGTCATTCTTGACGGGACCGCCAACCATGATCATTACGCCAGCCTCGATGCCCTGAAGTCCGTGGTGCAAGCGAATCTCGGCGTTATCCGCACGGAGTTCGGGCGCTTTGGGCGACAGGTGTCGGGTTACAGCCTGGAGCATCTGCTGCCGGAGAACCGCTTCGACGTCACGCGATTGATGGCTGGCAGCGAGGGCACGCTCGCGGTGATCACCGGCGCGACGCTGCGGCTGGTGGCCGATGCGCCGTACCAGATCATGATCGTGCTCGGATACCCGACGATGGCCGATGCTGCAGACGCCGCACCGCTGATCGTTGATCACCATCCGACCGCTTGCGAAGGCTTGGACCGGCGGATCGTCGAGGTGGTCCGTCGCGGCCGGGGCGAGGCGGCCGTACCACCGCTGCCTCGTGGGGACGGTTGGATGTTCGTCGAACTTGTCGGTGACGATCTCGCCGAACTGCGGCGACGCGCCGATGTGCTGCTTGCTGCAGCCGGAGCGTCCGACGGTCGTGTGGTGGCCGATCCAGCGCAAGCGACGGCCCTCTGGAAGATCCGCGAGGATGGTGCCGGCCTGGCGGGCATCAGCCTCACCCGACCGGCCTATCCCGGTTGGGAAGATGCAGCGATACCGCCGCAGCACCTGGGCTCATACCTGCGCGACTTCGACCGGCTGCTTATTGATCATGGATTGGATGGTCTGCCATATGGCCACTTCGGGGACGGGTGCGTACACGTCCGCATCGATTTCCCACTGACAGAGGAAGGTGGGGCTCGAGGCTACCGGGCTTTTGTGGAAGAGGCGGCGCGGCTGGTCGCAAGCTACGGTGGCTCGTTGTCGGGCGAGCACGGCGACGGCCGGGCGCGGTCCGAGCTGCTACCCGCCATGTACTCCCCCGCTGCCATTCAGGCCTTTGGCCAGGTCAAGGCTGCCTTCGACCCGGAGAACCTGTTGAATCCAGGCGTGTTGGTGGACCCTCGCCCGGTAGACGCTGACCTGCGCGCTGTGCGGCTGCTGGGTCGCGTCGACCACTTCGCGGCAGCTGTGCATCGCTGCTCTGGCGTTGGCAAATGCCTCGCCAACACGACAGCCGGACTGGGTGTGATGTGCCCCTCCTACCAGGCGACTCACCAGGAGAAGGATTCAACCCGCGGACGGGCCCGCGTGTTGCAGGAAATGATCAACGGTGAGGTGGTTCACGGCTGGAGTTCGCCCGCGGTGCACGAGGCGCTGGATCTTTGCCTGTCATGCAAGGGATGTGCGCGGGACTGCCCGACCGGAATTGACATGGCCGCGTACAAGGCGCAGGTGCTCGACCACACCTATCGACACAAGATCCGGCCGCGGAGCCATTACGCCCTGGGCTGGCTGCCTCGCTGGGGCCGCTTGATCACCCGGACATCTCTGCTGTCCGGCTTGATCAATGGGAGCAGCGCAACCCGTGGGGTTCGGAGTCTGGTTCGCTGGGCTGCAGGTGTCGACCAGCGACGCTCCCTGCCGCGGTTTGCCTCAATCGCGGCACGCAAGAGAGTTTCGGTACCGGAATCGGTTGGGCGGCCCGTGATCGTCTGGGTCGACTCGTTCTCGGACTTCTTTGCCGGGGACGCCGTCGCGGCGGCAGTGTCGGTCCTCGCTGCGGCCGGCTACGCACCGCAACTCGTGGAACGACCAGCATGTTGCGGCCTGACCTGGATCAGCACCGGTCAGCTGGCTGGCGCTCGACGACAGCTTCGGGCGGCATTGGACATCCTGCATCCCTACATCGCGGCGGGAACGCCGGTGGTCGGCTTAGAACCCTCCTGTCTCGCGGTTTGGCGTAGTGATGCGGCTGAGCTCTTACCGGAGGATCCTCGGGTCGCTGATATCGCTGCTGGGGTGCTGACCTTGGCGGAGCTGCTGGGGCGCACGCCGAACTGGTCACCGCCCGACCTCAGCGGCACCGAGATTGTGGTCCAGCCGCACTGTCACCACGCCTCGGTGCTCGGCTGGCAAGCCGACGCCACCTTGCTTACCTCAACCGGTGCCGCCGTGACCACCGTCGGCGGCTGCTGCGGCCTCGCCGGCAACTTCGGGGTCGAAAAGGGCCACTACGAGGTGTCACTGAGGATCGCCGAACACGACCTGCTGCCGGCCGCTGCCGCGCATCCAGACGCCGTCGTGCTGGCCGACGGCTTCTCCTGTCGGACCCAACTCGAGCAGCTTGCCGGTCGCGAAGCCATTACCCTCGCAGAGCTTCTCGCTCATCCCCGATTTGTCAGCGCGAACGGTCGCGATGCCGACTACCCACGCTGACAAGTCGGTTTCAGCGGGTGAGGCGTCGGTGGGTCACTCGGTGCGGTCGGGCTGCCTCTGGGCCGAGCCGGGCGATCTTGTTGGACTCGTAGTCGGCGAAGTTGCCCTCATACCAGAACCATTTGGTCTCGTCTTCGTCGTCACCCTCCCAGGCCAAGATGTGGGTCGCGATCCGGTCGAGGAACCAGCGGTCGTGCGAGATGACCACCGCACATCCCGGAAAGTCGAGCAACGCGTCCTCCAGCGACTGCAGGGTTTCCACATCAAGATCATTCGTGGGTTCGTCGAGCAGCAGCAGATTGCCGCCCATCTTCAGTGTCAGCGCGAGGTTGAGGCGATTGCGCTCGCCGCCGGACAACACTCCGGCTGGCTTCTGCTGGTCGGGGCCCTTGAAACCGAAGGATGCAACGTACGCACGTGATGGCATCTCGAAACTGGCCACCTTGATGTGATCGAGGCCGTCGGACACCAGTTCCCACACGTTCTTCCTCGGGTCCAATCCAGAGCGGGCCTGATCGACGTAGGAGATGCGTACCGTGTCGCCGAGGATCAGCTCACCGGAATCCGGCTGCTCCTCCCCGACGATCATGCGGAAAAGGGTGGACTTGCCGACGCCGTTCGGGCCGACCACGCCGACAATCCCGGCTCTGGGCAACGAGAAGCTGAGCCCGTCAAAGAGCGGTCTGTCCCCGAATCCTTTGACCAACTGCCTCGCCTCGAGCACGTTGCTGCCGAGCCGCGGACCCGGCGGGATGTTGATCTCCTCGAAGTCGAGCTTGCGGCTGCGCTCAGCCTCTGCGGCTAGCTCCTCGTAGCGAGCCAGCCGCGCTCTGCTCTTGGCCTGCCGCGCCTTGGGGTTCGACCGGGCCCACTCGAGCTCCCGCTCCAAGATCTTTGCGCGCTTGGCATCGCGGCGGCCCTCGATCTGCAGCCGAGCCTTCTTGGTGTCCAGATATGTGGAGTAGTTGCCCTCGTAGGGGTGGGTGCGGCCGCGGTCGAGCTCGAGGATCCACTGCGCCACGTTGTCGAGGAAGTAGCGGTCGTGCGTCACAGCCAGGACTGCTCCGTGGTAGGCCTTGAGGTGAGTCTCCAGCCACTGCACCGACTCGGCATCCAGATGGTTCGTGGGCTCATCGAGCAGCAGCAGGTCCGGCTGCTGAAGCAACAGTTTGCAGAGCGCGACCCGGCGACGTTCGCCACCAGAGAGCACGTCGACCATGGCGTCCGGCGGCGGGCAGCGCAGCGCATCCATGGCCTGCTCGAGTTGGGAGTCAATATCCCACGCGTTCCGGCGGTCGAGCTCAGTTTGCACCTCACCCATCTCGGCCATCAGCGAGTCGAAATCGGCATCCGGCTCACCCATAGCAACGCCAAGCTCATCCATCCGGGCTTGCAGCGCCTTGATGTCGGCGACGCCCTCCTCGACGTTCTCCAGCACGGTCTTTCCCTCGGTCAAGGGCGGTTCCTGGAGCAGGATTCCCACCGTCGCGTCCTTTGCGAGCGTGGCATCACCGTTGTTGGGTTTCTCGATGCCTGCCATCAACTTGAGCAGCGTCGACTTGCCGGTGCCATTGGGCCCGACGACACCGATCTTGGCGCCGGGATAGAAGGACAAGGTGATGTTGTCAAGCACGACCTTGTCGCCGAGCGCCTTGCGGACGTTGTGCATCGTGTAGATGAACTCAGGCATAGGGACGGGAACCTTCACTTGTACGCCGGAACTTTTGCGAAGCGCCAGATTAGGCGGCACTTCTAGAGCTGCGAGCGTCGAAATGCCCGCCAGCTCAATGAGCTTGTGCAGAACTGCGAGCGTCGGCATGCGCGAGCAGCTCAAACCTGCAGCGCTCAAGTATGCCAGCGCCACGGACAAGCGGTGACGCACCAGCGGCGGCCACCGCGATGCCAGCCTGACATGGTGCGTCACCTGAGCGCGGATCCGCATCGCGGATCGGATCCGGCCCACCGCCTGAGTCCCCTCAGTCCGCCCTGACGCGGGCTCCGCAGAGCCGGCGCGGACTGCCTCAGGCGGCTTGTGCGGCGCGCTCCTCCGCGCTCAGCCCTGCCGCCTCAACCTCGTCGTCCGGTGGTGCCTCATTCGGCTCTCGGGAGTCCGTGGAATCAAGCCGAGGTCGGCGGTGAAATGCCGACGTTCCGCGGTTCAGATCATGACCGACCGTGTCAGCCTCCAGCACCAGCCGCTCGTGGGTTTGGCCGTCCTTCTCCCACACACTGGTCCGCAGTTTGCCGACAACAACCACGGGATCGCCCTTGTGTACGCTCGCGGCGACGTGCTCGGCGAGCAAACGGAAACAGCTCACCTCGATCCATGTGGTGTTGCCGTCGCTCCATCCACCCTTGGTTCGG
>JAICEV010000124.1 GCA_025923975.1 Propionibacteriaceae bacterium | reverse complement strand
GGCAGGTAGACGATCGGGAACTCCAAACCTTTGCTGCGATGCACTGTCAAGATCGTGATCGCCCTTGCGTCGGTCTCCAGTCGCCGCGTGCCTTCGGAGATGCCGATCTTGTGCGCCTCCGAGATCCGTGCCCGGAGCCACTCGACGAGGGCACCGACGCCGAGCTGGGCAGAGGTCATCGCCGCATGTAGCGCCTGGCCGACATGGCGCAGGTCGGTAAGCATCCGTTCCCCGCCGCGCAGGCTCAGCAGCCGCTCCGGGATTTTCTCATCAGTCGTCGCCGTCTCCAGCAGGGCAGCGACTCCGCGGTTCTCCAGCACCTTGCCCCACCAGCGGATGCGCTGGGTCAGCTCGATGAGCGACTCCTCATCGGCGGCGGCAAGATCAGCGAAGGTCCAACCGAAGAAGCAGGTCAGCGCAGCCTGTCGGACCGACTGTTGTCGTGTTTGCTCCAGGGCGAGCAGCAGGGTCAGCCAGTCCTGGGCCATCGGCGAGGCATACACCGAACTCGCGCCATACATCACTGCTGGCACTCCAGCGGCAACCAGCTTTTCGCGGATTGCTTCGCCGCGTTCGTTCCTGCGCACCAGAACGGCAATGTCGGATGGCACCACCGGCCGAACGCAGTTTCCTTCCAGCAGCTGGGCGCCCGAACCCAACAACGCAGTGATGTCAGCGACCAGGTCATCTGCGATCAGCGGGCGAATGGTGCCGACAGTCGGCACCTTCTCAGGATCGAGCTGTGGCATTACGCGCACTCGAACAGGAGCCACAAGATCGTGCTTGTCGGCCGGCGCGTTGAGCCGTCGGTGCTGATGTTCAGCCGTGACCTTGCGTGCCAGGATTCGCTCGTCACCGAGCGAAGCGTCACCGAGCAGCACATCGAGCGCGTCGACCAGCGGCTGGTCGCTGCGCCGATTGACGGCCAGACTCCTGACCTGGTCAGCCTCGTGGACGGCGTCGAGATAGCTGAAGACATCTGCGCCTCGGAAGGCGTAGATCGCCTGCTTGGGGTCCCCGATCAAGATCAACGTGGAGTGCCGGTGGAACGCGCGGCGCAGGATCTCCCACTGAATGGGATCGGTGTCTTGGAACTCGTCCACCATGACGATGCGGTAGCGCTGCTGGAGGCGTGCGGCAGCCGCCATGCCATGCTCGGGGTCGGCCAGCGCATCACGGAGCCGGGTCAGCATGTCATCGTAGGTAAACAGCTTGCTCGCCCGCTTGCGACGCTCCACCTCACGCCGTACAGCGGTCGCAAATGCCACACGCTCGCTGCTTCCGGACGGGTCGTCGGCTGCGAGCCCGGCTGGCACCAGCCTGGCTTGAACGGCCTCGACGGCCTGATTGGCGATCTCTAGTGCGTCTTCGTACCTGAAGGGTGGTGAGCCGCTGGTCGCGTAACGGCGCAAGTAGAGGTCGGTCGTCACCTCGCGGGTGAGGTCGCTGACGTGTTCGACGATGGTGGCGTGAGGCTCACGGTCGCCGAGCACCCCAAGGCCGTCGAGCATCTGAAGACAGAACTCATGCGTTGTTGCGATGGTCGCGGCGTCGAACTCGGCAAGTGCGCGAGACACCCGCTGGCGGCGACATGCCAGCTCCTCTGGGCTACCAGTCGAGAGCATGGTCTCGAGCGGACTGAGCGTCTCACTGGGAACCCGTCGGGCCAGGCAGTTCTCCACTGAGACCAGTCGCTCCCGAACACGGAGCCGAAGTTCGTTGGTCGCCATCCGCCCGAAGGTGACGAGCAGGAGCTGGCTCAGCTCGACTGCCCCCTCCGCGATTGCGCGAGCGGTGAGTGCGGCAATCGTGTACGTCTTGCCAGTGCCGGCGCTCGCTTCCAGCACTGTGGTTCCGGCGGGCAGATCAGCGCAGACATCGAACGGGGGTGGATGGCTGTTCATCGCAGATCCTCAACCGAGAGCAGTGGCTGGAACACCCGACGGGCCAGGGTGCCGAACCGGCTCGGCTCACTCAGGTTGCCGCGTTCCTCGCTCGCAATTGACGGCCGCGCCAGGACCGTGTCCAAGCTGGCTCCGAAGAACCGGGCGTACGCCTCGTCGCGGTCCTCCGCCCAGAGCTTGTCGAGCTGGCGGCGGTGAAGCGCAGGCTGTCGGCCGCGGTACCGCACGGCGGCGTACTCAGCCGATGTTTTGGGGCTGAACGGGATCGGTTCTCGCAGTCCAGTCGCTCGCAGGTCGACCAAGTCGGCCAGCACTTTGCCGGCCCAGATGGAGTCGACCGCTCGCAACCGGGAGCAGCCGCCGCGGCCGATGGTGATGGCCTGCCAAGGGCGGCTGGGGTCATGAACGGACAGAGCCAGCAATTCCAGCCAGGCCTGCAAACGATGTTTGGCCCCCAGCCGGGAGTAGCTGACGTGAACCACCGAACCGCCGATGACGCTCACGGTCCCGGTCAACCGTACGGTTCCGAGGTCTGCCACTACCTCGTAAGGGGCTGGCCGGTCGATCAGCAATGGTCCCGCGGTCCGAACGAGTTCCTCGACCTGTTCGCCGATGTTCTGGATGGCCTTCTGGCCCAGGGCACGTGGCGGCAGGTAACCGCGCCGCCATTCGGCTTCGACCAGCAGGTCGAGTCTGTGACCGGCCATCCGCAGCCGTAACAGCCGTTCTCCGATGTCCCAGGCGTCCAGCCCACTGAGACTGACCGGAATCTGCTCGTCTGGCGTGGCATCCGGCCTCGTGATCCGTAGTCCTGCCCGGTTAGACATCAGTGCTCGGATCGGGTGGTTGAAGAAGTTGATGAGGTCGCTCAGGCCGGCCTCATCATCGTCTTTCCTATCCGGCAGGGGCTCAGGTCCGAAGACGGGCGTGGCCGTGTGCCGCTCGCCCAAGGCGGTGCGTGCCGCCCGCAGCCCAGTGCGATCAAAACTGAAGCCTGCCGGCGGGCCGAGCCTGCCGGGAGTGAAGTTGGCTGCATCGAACGGCTGTAACGGGTGCCGCGTGGTGATCTTGATCCGGATTGCCTCGCCGTCCTCGGTGCAGGCAGTGCCATCGAGCGCATCAAGCAGCTCACCAACCGGAACCGCAGGGGGGATATCGGTACCCGAGCGGGGATCTGCGCCGGTGAAGATCACCACTAGCCGTTCCTGGGCGGACATGATGGCATCCAGCAGCAGCTGACGGTCCTCACTGCGTACGTTGTGATCGCCGATCCACTCCTCGCCCGTGATGATGTTGTCTCCGTCGGGTGGCTCCCTTCGGGGAAAGACGCCATCATCAACTCCGAGTAGGCAGACCACTCGATGCGGCACCGACCGCATTGGCAGCATGGTGCACACCGTCAAGGTGCCGGTGCGGAAGTTGGCCCTGCTGGCGCGTCCGCGGAAGGCATCGCTGAGCAGCGCCGACACTTCAGCCAGGCTCAGCGCAACATCGCCGGCCTGGTCGGTCGCCAACGCGAGGTCCCCCAACTCGTGGTACGCGTGGCTCAGCTGCCAGCTCTCGGTTGGCGGAACAGCAGCGAGCTGCTCGATCGCTTGCTTGAACAGCTCAACCCAGTCAGTGAGCGCCTGCGCTGTGTTGCAAGCCTGGGTCAGCAGGTTCACCCGTGCTACCAGCTCGGCGAGGCGCCCAACAAGATCAACATCGCCGGCGTCGACATCGTCGAGGGGCAGAGTGGTCCCGATGAAGTGCTGACCGGTTTCGTCCATCGTCACCCCGAGCAGCAGCCGATCCAGACCGGCGGCCCAGGTATTCTGCCGGAACTCGCCCATCTGGAACCGACTGCGATGAGCAGCGTCAAAGCCCCAGCGAACACCCGCGCGGGGGACCAGATCGTGCAACCGCTCCAGATCGTCGGTGCTGAAGCCGAACTTACGAGCTACCGGAGGGACAGCGCAGAGGTCCAGCAGGGCGCTGGTCCCGGCCCGTGAGTCGGCGAGCGCGACGAGTCGGCTGACGAGAGCGAGCAGGGGGTTGAGCTGCCGCAGTGATCGATCGGCCAGCCGTACGCGGAGTCGATGGCCAGGATGCTCGGCTTGGGCTTCTGCCGCATCGAGTCCGAACGAGGCGGCGATCAGCGGGGCGAAATTCTCAATGTCGGGACACATCACGACGATGTCTCGCGGTTGGAGTGTGGGATCGTCGGCAAGCAGTCCGACGAGTACCTCCCGTAAGACCTCCACCTGACGATCGGGTCCGTGACACGCGTGGAACTGCACACTCCTGTCGTGTGCAATGAGTGGTCGCGCCTCGTCTTGATGGGCTGGCCGGTTGCCAGCAATGTCGGACTGCAGCCAGCCAAGCAACGTCGCCGCCTCAGTGGACTCGGGCGCCCGGTGATGCACATCGACGGCGTTCGGGCCGACCTTAGCGAGGGCAAGTTGAAGTTCACGTACGTCACGGCCCAGATAGGCCAGTAGCCGATGCCGAACCAACGCCTCCGTAGTGTCGTCGAAGCGTCGCAACATCTGCATCGTGTGCAGTCCGTTGCCCTGCGCGGCCGCTGTCACGGAGTCCCACAGTGCGGGGGAGGGGTGAGCCAACCAGAGGTGGACCTCGCGGTGGTCGGCGAGTGCCGAGAGTACGAGCAGGTGGTCGGGATCCAGGCGGGTGGCGCCGAAGACCGACAACCTTTCTGGGAGATCACTGCTCTCTGGCGCGAGCCGCAACCTGGCCAGCGCTGCGCTGACACGCTCGGCCGGGCTCGGCACGCCAAGCTCATGACGCAGCCGTCGCCAGAGCTCGGCCTGCCAGGCCCTGTCGAGCGGCAGCGGCGATCCCGAGGCGTCGATGTCGCGGCCCTTGGACCAGCTGTCGATCATGGTCGGTCGGGTCGCTGCGTACCTGGCAAACAGGCCCGCAACGTGTCGCGCAGTCGACCAGCGGCGTCCAGCGCGGAGCGGGTCCAGGTCGGCAGACTGCCCGTCGGCGCCGAGATAGTGCCAGAGCAAGCCCGCCCACGGTTCGCCTCGGCAGCCGTCGATCACTCGGAGCAGTGGCCACACGGCGCGGTGTGGCTGCCACGGATCGCTGTCCTCCTCATCAACGCTGCCGGCGAGAGCACGCGCCACAAGCCTCCGGGGCGAGGGGAAGTCCACGCCGGCGCACACTCCGTCGCTGCGACCAGGCGCGGCCCCCAGCCGTTGCGCCAGGCCCTGGGACAGCCAGCGTTCCACTCCGGGGGTAGGCACGCTGATGATCTCCGTGGCAAACGGGTCAGGCAGCGGAGTACTAAGAAGATCCCCGAGAGCAGTGACCAACCGGTCGGCCCGCTCGGCGCGATGCACGTAGAGCGTCATGGTCGCGGTCAACACTAAGGCGAGTGGCTGACAGCCGCGGGCCTTTCATCTTTCTGACAACCCGGTAGGGGCGTTTAGTGTGGCGAGAGCTTGGCACTGACCTGGGCGATCGACGGATTAGAAAGCGTGCTTCCGTCAGCGAACATAAGAGTCGGCACCATCAGGTCCCCAGCGTTGGCCTTGGCGACGACGACGGCGGCATCTGGATGGGACTCGATGTCGACCTCGAAGTAGTCAATGCCTTGCCGCTCGAGCTGGGACTTAAGCCGTACGCAGTACCCGCACCATGTCGTTGTGAAGAGGGTCACCTTCGCCGTCAGCGCCACGCTGGCCACAACCAGATCCATAGCTCGGCTATTCTTAGCCACAACGCACAGCGGAGACGTTCCCGCGGGAACGTCTCCGTCATCGACGCTAGTGCGTCACCTTGCTGCATCCAACTCCTCAATCAAGATCAGCAACAGACCTTTCGAGGGTTCTGAGAGGCTGTCGGCCACCATGGTGACATGACCTTCACGATCAGGCGCGCCGAACCGTCTGATTGGGAGGCCTGTCGGGCCATCCGGCTGCGCTCGCTCCTGGAGGAACCGCAGGCGTACCAGTCGCAGTATGAGACCGAAGCGCATTTTGAGCCCGACCAGTGGAGACAGCGGCTAGCCAGCGCCGCCAGTTATCTGGTCTTCGATGATGATCATGTTTTGGCTGGCATTGCAACAGGCCTCTGGGCCGCCGACCGCGACATGCTCGTCGTTGGGATGTACGTCGCACCCGAGGCGCGCGGGCAAAACTGCGCCCACCTGTTGTTGGATGCGATCGCTGACCTTGCCGTCCGTGGTCAAGGACGGCGACTGGTGCTCGAGGTGGCCGAATTCAACACTCGCGCGACTCGCTCCTACCGCTCGTACGGATTCGTGGAAACCGGTCGTCGGCGCACGATGGATCGCGATCCCAGCATCACCGAGATCGAGTTGGCGTATCCGCTTCCCAGCTGAGCAATCAACCGCCAGTTCGTCAGTAAGGGCCCTTATGGTGTCGTTGTGCCTGGACCCCGGTTGTCGCCTGAAGCGTTGCTCGATGATCTTGACCCAGAACAACGACAGGTCGCGACCGCACTCACCGGGCCGGTCGCGGTCATCGCCGGAGCCGGCACCGGCAAGACCCGGGCGATCACCTACCGGATCGCCTACGGCGTTGCTACCGGGGCCTACAACCCCACGTCTGTGCTTGCGGTGACATTCACCACCCGCGCAGCAGGGGAGTTGCGCGCCCGATTACAACGACTGGGCGCCCACGGCGTGCAGGCCCGAACCTTCCACTCTGCAGCGCTGCGGCAGGCCCAGTACTTCTGGCCGCAGGTCTACGGCGGTGACCTGCCGCAAGTGCTGGACAACAGGATGCCGCTGGTCGCCGAGGCTGCGAGCCGACTGCGCATCAAGGTCGACACGCCCGGACTGCGTGACCTGGTCGCGGAAGTTTCGTGGGCCAAGGTGAGCAACGTCAGCGCCGAGGACTATCCCCGGTTGGCCGCGCAGCACAACCGCCGCATCGCCTCCTACGACGCAGAAACCGTTTCCCGGATCTTCGCGGCGTACGAGAAGGCCAAGCGGGACCGCGCGCGCATCGACTTCGACGACATCTTGCTGTGTGCTGCCGCACTGATGTCAGAGCGTCGAGAGATCGCTGAAACCATCCGCCGTACCTACCGGCACTTTGTGGTTGATGAATATCAGGACGTCAGCCCGTTGCAGGAGGCGCTGCTGAACCTGTGGCGTGGTGAACGAGCTGAGCTGTGCGTCGTTGGTGATCCCGCTCAAACCATCCACTCCTTCGCTGGAGCCCAGGCCGGCTATCTCACTGGCTTCGGCAGGCGTTTTCCAGGCGCCACGGTGATCCGACTGATCCGGGACTACCGCTCGACACCGCAAGTCGTGCGATGCGCGAACTCGATCATGGCTGTCGGTGGCGGTGAGGAGACAACGCGAGGTGATTTCAAGCCCGTCACCCTGCAAGCGCAGCAACCCTCCGGACCGGAAGTGGAATTCGTGGAGTCGACCGACGAGTCGGCTGAGGCTGCGGGGATCGGCGACTGGATCATTCAACAGGCCAAGGCGGGAGTGGACTTTCGCGACATGGCTGTGCTGTTCCGCATCAACGCACAATCGCCGTCCATTGAACAGGCGCTGGCTGATCGCAACATTCCTTACCTGGTACGCGGGGGCGAACGCTTCTATGAGCGGCCCGAGGTACGTCAGGCGCTGTTGACACTCCGGACCAAAGCGCGGACGATCACCGACGCTGAGCATGGGAGTGCGGTGGAGCAGATGAAGGCCATGCTCCTTACCTTGGGCTGGACCCAGCAGCCACCCGACGGTGGCGGGGCACTGCGGGAACGTTGGGAGTCGCTGGCCGCATTGCTGAGCGCGGCAGAAGACCTAGAAGCCGCGACAGAGGATGGCCAGCAACCGCTCACCTTGCAGGCTGTATCGGCAGAGCTGGACCGTCGCGCCGAGGTGCAACACGTCCCAGCGGCGCAAGGCGTCACCGTCTCCACGTTGCATTCGGCAAAGGGTCTGGAATGGGACGCGGTGGCATTGCTCGGCGTTCATGAGGGGTCACTGCCCTTCATCCTGGCCAGCTTGCCCGAGCAGATCAGTGAGGAACGGCGACTCCTCTACGTCGGCGTCACCCGGGCCCGGCGACTGTTGCGGATTTCCTGGTCCAGAACCCGAAACGGCAATGGGCACGTGCGTACGCCTTCGCATTTCCTCGAGCCAGTGCTGCCCGATTCACTCCGGGCACCAGCACGTCCGCCGCGCGCTCGCCGGTCCGGCAGGCAGTCAGCACTCTCGCTGCATTGCCGGTCCTGCGGGCGATCACTCGCAGCGGCCGCGGAACGCAAAATCGGCCGGCATCTGGACTGCCCGGCGACGTTCGATGAGCACACGATGTCGATGCTCCGGGAGTGGCGACGTCAAGAGGCGGCCGACCAGAAGCTGCCGGCGTACTGCGTCTTCACCGATGCCACGCTGATAGCCGTCGCCGAGGCGCGACCCCGCAATCTGGGGGATCTGTTGAAGGTCCAGGGGCTTGGTCGCACGAAGGCAGATAGATACGGCGAGCATCTGCTGGCGATCATCGCTGAAGAGGGCGACCGGACGAGATCATCATCGTAATGCCGGATCGCGCGCCGCCGTGCCGAGGAGGAGCGAGTCGACACGCTTTCTTGTCGGCGAGCGATGACGAGGTAGGCGGCTTACTGGCGCGATCCGCAGCGAGCGGTAGCGAGCAATCGAACACAGCAAAAAAAGTGTTTGCATCATTTTGCGATACTCGCCTAGGGTGAACGAGGACCATTTGCTCGGCCCGAGTTGAAGGCCGTCCACCGCCAGCCTGACGTGTGAGAGGAGGGGTGGTGTACATGTTGCAGACCAGCGGCTCGCCGGCCGTTCGAGTCAGCATCCCTGAACTCCAGCTGTTCTCGAGCGCGCTCACGCGTGTGGTGCCAGCCGTTGTGGGCCTCTCCCAAGGCAGGCGCCGTGCCCATCCCCGCCATCCGATGGCGTATGGGAGCTGGCGTGGCAAGGGTGAAGTCTGCCCTCAGAGCAGCGTTATG
>JAICEV010000123.1 GCA_025923975.1 Propionibacteriaceae bacterium | reverse complement strand
GCCAGCGGGATGGTCGGATCGGCGAGATCGTCGGCGTTGATCGGACGTGCGGACTGGACCAGGCGTTCGATGCCCTCGGCGACATCCCAGACGTTGACGTTCATTCCAGCCTGCACGCGTTGCTCGTAGAGCCAGAAGATGATCACCTCACGGGGGTCGGCGTGCCGTCGGAAAATCACCCGGTCGTAACCGGCCGGGCCGATGTCTCCGGTGTACTCCATGCTGAGGTCGTACTGATCGGTGTAGAAGTACGACGGGCGTACGTCGGCTGCGTCTTGGCCCAGCATCGCCTTGGCGGCGACGGCGCCTTGGCGTCGGGCGTTTGCCCAGTGCTCGACGCGAATGTGTCGCCCCAGGCGCGGGTTGTATGCATGAGCAATGTCGCCAGCGGCGAAGATATCCGGGTCCGACGTACGCAGGTGCTCGTCGACGAGGATTCCGTTGTCGATCTTGAGGCCGGCCGCTGCGGCGAGTTCGGTGCGCGGGTCGGCGCCAATGCCAACGATGATCATGTCGGTTTCGATACGGGTTCCGTCGCTCAGCAAGACACCGGTAGCCGCCCCGTGGTTGCCGGTCAGTTCGGTCGCCGTGGTCCGGTAGCGCAGGTCCACGCCCTGGCTGCGGTGCAGCTCGTCAAAGATCGGCGCAACCTCTGGTCCCAAGACGCGCTGCAGCGGCAGATCGCCGGACACCAGGAGCGTGACGTCCAGTCCTGCGGCGCGGGCAGCGGCGGCGGTTTCCAGCCCGATCCAGCCGGCGCCGATGATCACCACCCGTTTCGTACGGCTGAACTTGATCTTGATGCGCTCGCTGTCCTCGACGTTGCGCAGGTAGTGCACGCCGTCTAGATCAGCGCCTGGCACGTCAAGCCGGCGCGGTTCGGAACCCGTGGCTAACAGCAGCTTGTCGTAGTGCAGCTGAGCGCCGGCGGCCGTGGTGACGGTCCGTGAGGCAGGATCCAGCGAGCTCACTGCACCGCCCAGAGACAACTCCACAGCGTTCTCGGCGTACCACTGCTCCTGGTGGACGAAGATGCTGTCGCGGTCAGCTTTGCCTTGGAGATAGTCCTTGGACAGCGGAGGGCGTTCGTACGGAGCATTCAGTTCTTGGCTGAGCAGCGTGATCCGGCCGTCGAAACCTTCCTCACGCAGGGTCTGTGCGGTAATGGCGCCGGCCATACCGCCGCCGACAATGATGAAGCTGGTTAGCGGGTCAGGCACCACGCACCTCCGGTTGTTTGTGGGCGGCGATCAGGGTAAAGAACTCGGCGCGAGAAGCGGCATCAGCGCGCAGCTGGCCATGTAGCGCGGAGGTGACCGTACTGGCTCCGGATGCTCGGACGCCGCGCACGGTCATGCACAGATGCTCAGCCTCCACAACAACGCCCAGACCGCGGGGCGCAACGTGATCTTGAAGCCAGTCGGCGATCTGTTGCGTCAGCCGTTCCTGCACCTGGGGGCGCCGGGCGAACAGCTCGACCACCCGAGCCAACTTGGACAGGCCAAGAATCCGCTCCCCTGGTAGATAGCCGACGTGAGCCACTCCGACGAACGGCAGCAGGTGATGCTCACATACCGACTGCACCGGGATCGCGCGAGCGATGATCAGCTCGTCATATCCGGCGTCGTTGGGGAATGTTGTCAGATCGAAGGGGCGTGGGCTGAACATCTCCGCGTAGGCGCGCGCCATCCGGGCGGGGGTAGCGGCCAAGCTCTCAGTGTCGAGGTCCACTCCGAGTGCGACCAAGAACGCGGTTGCCGCCTGCTCTGCATCGACCAAGTTGGCTCCGCGCGGCGGTTCGACCACACGCAGCGCCGTTCGTGGCGGAGCTTGAACTGAATCGGCACCGTTCAAACGGTGTGCAAACAGCGGCTCCACACTCATCGTTGACCTCTCATGTAAAGGACACTAACTTTGACGTTAGACGACGAAGCTTCTTTCGTCAAGAGATTTCTCCTTTAGAAGGACCGTTCATGACCAGGGACGATCTTGCGGGGCGCGTGGCTGGCGTCGCGGCATTGGCCGACCCGATCCGGCGCGACCTCTACCTCTACGTGAGCGCCCAACCGGCGCCGGTCAGCCGAGACCAAGCCTCCGACGCCCTCGGTATCGCCCGTCACACAGCGAAGTTCCACCTCGACAAGCTCGCCGAGGAAGGCCTGCTCGACACCAGCTTCAAGCGGCTCTCCAAGCGTCGAGGCCCTGGTGCCGGCCGTCCCACCAAGCTGTACGCCCGATCCAGCCGACAGCTATCGGTGATCTTGCCTGAGCGCCGATACGACCTGGCAGGCCATCTGCTGGCCAGCGCCATTGATGATGCGGCCGCGCAAGGCACAAATCCCGCCGACACTTTGGAAAGTGCGGCTGAGGGCTGGGGCCGCAGCGTCGCTGACCGAGCCCGAGCAACCGCGGGCCCGCAACCGAGCGCCGAGCGGTTGCTCGCCTGCACCTGTCAGGCTCTGACGGAGAACGGGTACGAGCCGCAGCGCGCCGACGGCTGCATCGTGCTGCGCAATTGTCCCTTCGATGCGCTGGCCCGGGGACACACTGAACTGGTCTGTGGCATGAATCTCGCCATCATGGCTGCCGTCACCGAGCAGCTCCACGAGACCGCGCTCGCTGCTCGGCTGGAGCCGGTACCGGATCGTTGCTGTGTCGTCTTGGTGCCAGCCGATGGTTCCCGCCAGGCACCGTCAACCTGAAAACGGCCCAGTCACCGCGACCGCCTGGCCGCTGTCAGCGCTGGTGCGCGCGGCGTCGAGCACGGCCAGCACCTCAACGGCCTCTTGGGCAGTGACAGGCGGTTCGATACCGCGGCGTACGGCGTCGGCGAAGAGTTCGTAGTAGCGCGCGTAATTTCCCTGCTCGGCTGGAATCTTCCTGGCGCCAGCTGCGGTGCGCAAGGTGCCCCACGCCGACTCTGGCTCACGGCCCCAAGTGCCCGGTGCATCCACCGGACGCTGGCCAGCGAAGATCGCGTGGGCTTGCACATCGATCCCTCGCGCCAGGTAGCTGCCGTGGTGGCCGTACAGCCGCAGCTCCCGCTCCTCGAGGTTGTTGAGCTTGCTGCCAGAAAGGTCGCTGGTTGTCCCATTGCGGTGCACGAGCACCAATACAAAGGCTGCGTCGGTGGGACCATCCGCGGTTTGGGTTTCCTCGAGGCGGGCGAACACCCGATCGACCGGCCCGAACAGCCAGCACGCCTGATCGACCAGATGACTGCCCAGGTCGCGAAGCAAGCCACCGGCGGGCCCGCCTTCCAGCAGACCGGGTTGGTCTTGATCGAAGCGTGAGTGGAACCGGGTAATGGTGCCCAGCTCACCGCCGTCCAGGACCGCTTTCACGGTGAGGATGTCCGAATCCCAACGACGGTTGTGATAGACACCCAGCACCAGACCGGCGCTCCGGGCCGCATCGTCGAGTTCGGCGGCGGTCTCCGCGTTCGGGGCGAACGGCTTGTCGGCCACCACATGCAATCCCAGCCCCAGTGCCTCCAACACCAGCTCCCGTCGCGTTTGCGGTGGCGTGGTGATGGTGACCGCATCAATCCCGCCGCCCTCGCGAGCCCCTCGGACAAGGTCGGCAACCGAGTCGTACGCCGGCACGCCGGGAAACTGCTCCGCCAGAACTCTTCGCCGGTCAGCAGAGCGGGTGACCACGCCGACCAGCTCGACGCCCTGGGCAGCGTCGATGAACGGCGCATGGAAACTCAGACCGCCCGTACCAAAGCCCACCAGGCCGATCTTCAGATGCGCGGCCCGTTCACTCATCGACATCCCCTCTTCACAGAATCGGTTTGACCTACAGACGTCCCAGGCTTACTCAGCAGGGGCGAACCGATCGGGCCGATAGGCCGTGCGGAATCGTAGCTTGGGCCTGTCCTTTCCCGGGGGTGACGCCATAACTACGGCGAACCGCCGCCAGGCGGTGCAGTGGAGTCGCGTACCACAAGACGAGTGGCCAGCTCGATATGGCGCGTGCCGACGACATCGTTGCTGATCATTTGAGCCAGGGTTCGGGTCGCGACTCGGCCCATCTCTACCAGAGGCGCCGCGACGGTGGTTAGGGGTGGGCTAGCGCGGCTCGCCACGAAGGTGTCGTCGAACCCCACCACGCTGAGGTCTTCGGGTATGCGGATGGAGCGCCGACGTGCCTCTTCCATGATCCCTAGAGCGATTTCGTCGTTAGCAGCAAAGATCGCCGTAGGCCGGTCGGATCGATCGAGCAGATCGGGTGCGATCTGCCTGCCCGCGTCGTAGTTGAACGCGGAATGGGTGACTAGCGTCTCATCCAGCTCGATGCCTGCCTTACGCAGCGCCGAGCTGTAGCCGGCCAGCCGGGCATGGCTGCAGTCAACCGAGTGCGGCCCGGCGGCGTGGCCGATGCGCCGGTGTCCAAGGGACAGCAGGTATTCGGTCGCCGTGGCGCCGCCAGTGAAGTTCGTCGCACCGATGCTGCTGCACTTGCTGTCGCCCAGCCGGAGCGGATCGATAACCACGACAGGAAAGCCGGCCTCGTCCAACTCCTTGAGCGATGGGCTGGAGGCATCAGCGGTGATGAAGATGGCGCCGGCGTGCTCCGATTTGAGCAGCGCTTGAGCGTTAATCATCCCGGAATCAGAACTGGGTATCCGGCCGAGCACCACCTCGAAGCCATTGGCAGGCGCGGATGCGGTTATGCCATCCAAGACGGTGATGGTGTAAGCATATTGCAGCGAACGAACCCCGACCTCGATGGATCGGCTCAGCTCGCGGACCTGGGCTAACCCGGATCCAGCCGGTCGGTACTCAGAGTCCCTCAGGTGTTTCAGCACGCGTCGACGAGTTTCGGCCGATACGTCGGCGCGGTCGTTGAGCACCTTCGACACTGTCGCCACCGAGACGCCGGCGGCACCCGCAACTTCGGCGAGAGTGGTGCGTGTTTTCGACACTGCCGCCTCCGATAGAAACAAGTTGCGACGCAACGGCGCACTGTGAGCTGTGTTCGCAATTGTTATGTATACGCCAAAACGGGTAAAGACCAACCACTTGACGGGCAACCTGCTGCTTTTTACTTTGAACATACGTTTCGACAACGCCGAAACTTTTCGCACTCTTGGCGACTCGCTCTGTTCCTGGAGGATCAATGACAAATCCGCGTACCAGCCGCCGCACCTTCCTAGGCCTCGCGGCCGGCTCAGCTCTCGGCGCCTTCGGGCTATCTTCCTGCGGCACGTCTGGCCCTGCTCAGCCCGGTGGAGCGGCCAGTGCCCCTGCAACCGGCGGGGGTGCTGCCGGCACAGCCTCCATGTGGGCCCTGACCGGCCAGCCCAATCAAGGCATTCGCGAGGAGTCGGTCGAGGCGTTCAACAAGTTGGGCAAGGGAACCATCGAGGTTACGTTCTTCCAGAATGATCCCTACAAGGCGAAGATCCGTACCGCGGTTGGAGCTGGGGAGGCACCAACGATCATCTTCGGCTGGGGCGGAGGCATCCTCAAGTCCTATGCCGACGCCGGTCAGGTCGACGACCTCACGAGCTGGCTCAACGAGAATGCTGCCTTCAAGGACAAGTTCATTCCAGCGGTGTGGAAGGCCGCGACGATAGACGACAAGATCTACGCGGTTCCCATCCAAAACACTCAGCCGATTGTCCTGTACTACAACAAGATGCTGTTCGAGAAGGCCGGTGCCCAGCCGCCGGCGACCTGGGACGATGTCATGAACCTGGTCAATGTCTTCAATGGGCAAGGGGTGGCGCCGTTCTCCCTGGGTGGCCAGTCCAAGTGGACCTCGATGATGTGGTTGGAGTATCTGTTCGACCGGATCGGCGGCCCCGAGGTCTTCGACGCGATCTACGCGAACAAGCCCGATTCATGGTCCGACCCTGCGGTGATCGAGAGTGCCACGAAGGTGCAGGAGCTAGTCAACGCGAACGGCTTCATCAAGGGGTTCTCCTCGATCGCCGCCGACACCCAGGCTGACCAGGCGTTGCTTTACACCGGCAAGGCAGCCATGCTGCTGCACGGCGGCTGGGCATACGGCAACATGAAGGCGTCTCAACCGGAGTTCATCGCAAGCGGACTCGGCTGGGCAAACTTCCCAACTGTGCCCGGCGGCAAGGGAGACCCGAAGAACGCCGTGGGCAACCCGGCGAACTATTTCTCCATCTCGTCTAAGGCCACCGAGGAGGAGAAGACGGTTGCCAAGGCCTATTTCACTGACGGCCTGTTCACCGATGCCGAGATCGACGCGTTCATCAACAGCGGCCAGGTGCCGGTAGTAAAGGCCGCGGAGTCGAAGCTGGCCAGTTCTCCCGATGCACAGTTCCAGCAGTTCGTGTTCAACATGACGAGTCAGGCGCCCTACTTCCAGCAATCCTGGGACCAGGCGCTAAGCCCCGAACAGGCCGAGAGACTACTGAACAACATAGACCAGCTGTTCCTGTTGAAGATCACACCCGAGCAGTTCGCGACGGCGATGAACGCCACTATCGAGGCGTGACATGACCGCCCTCGCTCCCCTGGCTCCAGCCGGCACCGGGGCCGAGTTGCAGGAACCCGCGCCGCCGGCGGGCGGCGCGAAGAGTCGGCTCGGCATTCTGGCGCTTCCGGCCCTGCTCATGTTTCTCTCATTCGCCTTTATTCCGCTGATCGGCGTCTTGGTGCTTTCGTTCACCGATTGGGACGGGATAAGTGCCATCCAGTTCACCGGCACGCAGAGCTGGGTCCAGGTATTGACCGATCCAGGCACCTGGCATGCGCTCTGGCTGACGTTCGCGCTCATGATCGTTACCTGGCTGGTGCAAACCCCGATCAGCCTGCTGCTGGGTACCTTCATCGCTGGGCAACAGCGCTATCGGGCATTCCTGGCAGTGCTGTTCTTCCTGCCCCTGCTGATGTCATCAGCTGCCATAGCCATCGCGTTCAAGTCCCTGCTGGATCCGAACTTCGGGCTGGGCGCCGGGCTGCACCTGCCTTTCCTTGCACAGGACTGGTTGGGTAATCCCACACTGGCGTTTATCACTGTGGTCTTCGTGATCGCTTGGCAGTTCATACCGTTCCATACGCTGCTCTACCAAGGCGGTGTACGGCAGATCCCCGAACAGATGTACGAGGCGGCTCAGATCGACGGGGCAGGGCGGGTCCGGCAGTTCTTCTCCATCACTCTGCCGCAGCTGAAGTACACCATCATCACGTCCTCAACCCTGATGCTCGTCGGGTCGCTGGTCTACTTCGACCTCATCTGGGTTCTGACCCAAGGCGGCCCAGGCAACGCCACACGCATCCTCGCCCTAGACATGTACATCCGCGGCTTCCAGGCGAACCAAATGGGTGCAGCGAGCGTCATCGGCGTAATCCTTGTGGTCGTCGGGCTGGTGCTGACGCTCCTCATCCAACGCATGGGCGGCAGGGACCTGAGAGCTAGCCAGATGGAGGGAATGTGAGATGAGTACGACCGTTGCTACTCCAGTGGCTGCGCCGCGACGCGCTCCCTCCGCGCCCCGCCGGATAAAGGGTCACCGCAACTATCTGGGCGGCTTCTTCGCCTGGGTGTGGCTGGCGATCATCATCATCCCGGTCTATTACGTGGTGATCACTACCTTTAAGGACCAGGGCGCCTACTTCACCCAGAATCCGCTCGCTCTACCCAGCCCGCCGACATTTGCGGCGTACCTGGACGTCTGGGAGGCCGGGATTGGCCGTTACTTCCTCAACTCGGTGATCGTCACCATCGGTGCGGTGATCCCGCTCGTCCTCTTCAGCTTCCTGGCTTCGTACGCCATTGTCCGGGGCGACAGCCGACTGCTGCGCTTCAGCCGGACATTATTCCTGCTGGGTCTCGCCATCCCGGCGCAGGCGACGATCGTCCCCCTCTATTTGATCATCACCCGGATTCAGATGTACGACTCGCTGGGCGCGCTGATCTTGCCATACATCGCCTTCGGAATCCCGCTCACGGTGCTGATCTTGAGCAACTTCATCCGGGACGTACCGCGTGAGCTCTTCGAGTCGATGCGACTCGACGGCTGCACGGACTGGCAGATGGCCTGGAAGCTGGCGTTCCCGTTGACTCGGCCGGCCATCGTGACGGTCAGCATCTATAACGGTTTGCACGTTTGGAACGGATTCCTCTTCGCCCTGATCTTGACCCAGAGCCCAGACAAGCGCGTCATGCCGCTGGCGCTGTGCGCCTTCCAGGGCGAGTACAGCGTGAACATTCCGGCCGTGCTGGCCGCTGTCGTGCTGTCCGTTCTGCCGATCCTGGTGCTTTACGTCGTCGGCCGTCGGCACATGCTGCGTGGACTGACAGCGGGATTCGGCAAGTAGTCCTCACGGGTAATGGACACCCCAGTCATCGTCAACCATGCCTAACCACCAGGAGGAGTCTCATGGCACCGCAGCCCACGAAAGAGGACAAGTTCAGCTTCGGTTTGTGGACCGTCGGATGGCGGGCCCGGGATTTGTTTGGGGAGGAGACCCGGCCAGTGCTGGCTGCCGTGGAAGCCGTACAAAGACTGGCGGAGTTGGGTGCATACGGGATCACCTTCCACGACGACGATCTGATCCCGCCGGGCACCAACAGCTCGGAGCGCCAGCGGATCATCGATGAGTTCACGGCTTCATTAGAGGAGACCGGCATGGTGGTGCCGATGGTGACCACCAACCTGTTTTACGACCCGGTGTTTAAGGATGGCGGTTTCACCAGCAACGACCGGAGCGTGCGGCGGTACGCGATCCGTAAGGTGATGCGCAACATGGATCTTGCCGCCGAGCTGGGTGCGCAGATCTATGTCTTCTGGGGCGGCCGGGAAGGCTCGGAGGTCGACTTCGCCAAGAATGTCCGGGCAGCGCTCGATCGGTACCGCGAGGCGATGGACCTGCTCGCGGAGTATTCGATTGACCGCGGCTATGGGATGCGGTTTGCGATTGAGCCAAAACCGAACGAGCCGCGCGGCGACATTCTGTTGCCCTCGATCGGGCATGCATTGGCGTTCATTAACGAGCTG
>JAICEV010000122.1 GCA_025923975.1 Propionibacteriaceae bacterium | reverse complement strand
CCATCGCATCCAAAGTGGATAGCCACATCGGATCCTTGGGCGAGATGAAGCCGACGGATGACATTCGCAGCAGCGACGAGTCGAGCACATCGGTCTTCGAGTGCTGGACGAATGCCTGCCGGGCGTCGCTCCATCCGGCCGTCATGATCTGGTTATAGATGGCGTCCCGCTCGGTGCGCCAACGCTCGAGCGGCGCCGGACGGCCGTGCAAATCGGAAAGGCGAATGCCGCGGTCCAAGGCGACCCAGCTCATCAGTCGTCCGTATGTGAAGTCCTGCCGTCCTCCGCGCGTCTCCCAAATACCCTCCTCCGGCTGATTCCAGTTATCGGTAAGCCACTCCAAGATGTCGCAGAGACGCTGCCATCCCTGGTGTCCAGCTTCAAGACCGTGCTGGGCAGCGAAGTAGAAGCTGTCGATCGCCTCGCCGTAGATATCGAGCTGCAGCTGGTCCGCGGCCCCATTCCCGATCCGAACAGGGCTCGATCCGCGGTATCCCTCCCAATTGGGAAGGATCTCTTCGCTCAGGTCACTGGAACCATCGACGCGATACATGATGTTGAGCGGCCCGCCTTCACCGCCGACCTGGTCGTGGACCCTGTCCCGCAGCCAGCGCCCTAGCGCTGCCGCCTCCTCGGTGAATCCCATGCCGAGCAGCGCATAGACCGAGAACGAGGCATCCCGAACCCAGGTGTACCGGTAGTCCCAGTTGCGCTCGCCTCCGATCTGCTCAGGCAGCGCCGCCGTAGGAGCTGCGACGATGCCACCGCTCGGCGCGTACGTCATGAGCTTCAGCGTGATCGCGGACCGTTCCAAGGTCTCCCGCCACCGACCCGTGTAGGTGGACTGCGCGAGCCATGACCTCCAGAAGCCAACAGTCTCATTGAAGAGCTGCCAAGCCTCTGAGACGCGGATTTGTCGCGGAGGGCGCGGCTCGCCCGTCTCCAGAACAAGACCGCGCATCTGGCCGGCAGCCAAAGTGAGTTCGACGTTTAGATCTTGTTCGGACACCCGTTGGACACGCGCAAGTCGAGCGTCGTCCGGCTCTCGTACGATGCTCAGCGACATTGCGCTCCGAGCACCTTCGAAAACGACCCCTTCCTCGCTGACATGGGTCTGATGTGGCTCCCGGCCGTAGTCAAACCTCGGAGCGATATCTATGGCGAAGGTCATCTCACCGCGGACGCACCGGACCATGCGTACCAGCTGATGCCGGTTGGACGCGATTGTGGTACTGGCAACCGGCATGAAATCGACAACCTCGCCGACGCCCGCTTCGGTGAGAAATCGGGTGACCAAGATTGCAGTGTCCGGATAGTAAAGCTGTTGTTGGGTGAAAGTTTCGGCCGTTGGCCGAGTCCGCAAATGCCCACCACGATCATGGTCCAGCAGCGCGCCGAAGATGCTCGGCGAGTCGAAGCGGGGGGCGCAGAACCAATCGATGGTGCCGTCGGTGCTGATAAGCGCCGCCGTCTGGAGGTTGCCGATGAGTCCGTGATCGGCGATGAGTGGGTAGTTCGACATTTGCCTGATCCTCACTTTGCCCAGCCGGCCGCGTTGCGCGTATCGGTCTCGGATGTGACCATGCTCGGCCAGCTATCGTGCCTGAGCCTCACCCGCAAGGGGTGATTGGCGGCTGCCTGCTGCGTGGGAGGATGCTCCGGTGGCTCAACCTACCCCGGTCGAACAGGGATCGAGCAACCTGCGACGCGTACTTGCTCCGCTAGCCCTCGCCCAGTTCATCTGCAGCTTCGCCGGCTCGAACATGAACGTGATGATCTCGGACATGAGTGAGGACCTGGATACCACCGTTCAGGGCATCCAGACCGCAATCACGATCTTCCTGTTGGTTATGGCGGCGCTCATGATCCCCGGTGGCAAGTTAACCGACCGCTACGGGCGGAAACGGCTATTCATGCTCGGCCTGATCGTCTACGCCGTCGGTGCCGTGATGAGCGCCCTCGCGCCCGGGCTTGGAGTGCTGATCATCGGCAACTCCATTCTGGAGGGGGTTGGCACGGCGATGCTGATACCGCCCGTCTACATCCTCACCACGCTGCTCTTCACCGATCTGACGTCGCGGGCTCGCGCATTTGGCGTGATCAGCGCCATGGGCGGCGTCGGCGCCGCAGCAGGTCCACTGATCGGGGGCCTGATCACAGAAACGATCAGCTGGCGTGCCGCCTTCATCTTCCAGGCCCTGGTCATTGCTGTGATCGTCTTCCTGAGTCGAAAGATCACCGATCCGCTGCCGGCCGACCCGACCCAGCCGTTCGACACCACCGGCGCCGTCCTCTCCGCCGTCGGTCTGGTGCTCGTCGTCATGGGCATCCTGGCAGCAGACAACAGCCTCTGGCTGATGCTGATCTTGATCATTACCGGTGCCCTCGTCCTGGCGTTGTTCTTCAGATCGGTACGCGCCAAAGAGCGGGCGGGCAAGGAACCGCTGCTGCCCACAAGTCTGTTCCACAACCGCACCTCCAATCTCGGGCTGGTGACCCAGAACACCCAGTGGGTGGTGCTTCTGGGCACATCATTTGTGGTCTCGGCCTACCTGCAGGTGGTTCGGGGCTACAACGCGATCGAGACCGGCGTCATCTTTACTGCCGCTACAGTGGGCCTGCTGGCCTCCTCCCTCGCCGCGGAACGTCTTGCCAAGCGGCGTGCACAGCGCACCCTCATTCTTGCCGGATTTGTTATCACCATCGCTGGCATTGCCGTCCTGCTCTTCGTAGTGAGGATTTCTCCAACCGCCTGGGCGTTCGCTCCAGGTCTGCTCCTCATTGGGCTCGGCCTCGGGGCGATGCTCACACCGTCAGTCAATATCGTGCAGTCGAGCTTCCCGGAAAGTCTGCAGGGTGAGATCTCGGGGCTGTCTCGCAGCGTGTCCAATCTCGGTTCCAGTCTTGGAACGGCCATAGCTGGCACCATCCTTGTTGCCGGCATTACCGCAACGCCTGAGCGCGCCTATGGACTCGCGATGATTGCGCTAGCTGTGGTTGGTCTGATCGGGCTGGTTGCCGCCGGGATGCTGCCGAGAAAGCTGGCTGCCGTCGGACTCACCCGGAGCGGGTGAAGTCTTCCGAGCGGTCTCCGGGCATTGTGGCTGCAGTCACTGATTCACGGATCGAGGCGCAATGGGAAAGTCGACGTACGAGATCCGAGTTGTAGGCACGGTGCCGCTCGATGTGCTCGAAAACTTCCGGCAGATCGAGACCGTAGAGCCTGCAGGCACAATCTTGCATGCCAAACAGCTGGACGATGCAGCGCTCTGGGGTCTCATCGACGCATTGCGAAACGCCGGGATCGATCTGATCGAGATACGCCGTGAAGTCACCTAGATCGTCGGCTTGAATGCGGTTTCGGGCCAGCGCCAAAGAGCCACTAATGCCAAACAGCCGACCAGACTGACGTACACACCTACCGCAATATCGAGATTCAGCGTCGTGACAAGAATCTGGTCGATGACTGGTGCTGTCCCGCCGAGGAGGGCAGTTGCCAGGCCGGCAGTCAGCGACATCCCAGTCGATCGGAGCGGCGTGGCAAAGAGCTCGCCAACCATCGCGACCAAAAGGACGCCAGCCAGCAGGCAACCGATGATCAGCTGAGCTAGCAGCAACCCAAGCTGTGACGCACTCGCGGCTATCGACATTGGGGCGGCCAGGACGACCAGGGCGACGCAGGACCAGATGGCCACCGGACGCCGCCCAATAACATCAGACAAACGCCCCAATGCGACGGCCGCGGCCGCAGTGACGGCCAGCATCGCCGCCGAGATCGACAACGTGGTTGTCAGATCCAGCTTTCTGGTGGCGGCCAGATGGTTCGGCATGAAGATGAAGAAGGTGTTGAAAGCAACTGCGCCGGCGGCAATAAGTGCGAAGCCTCTCATGATCGCTAGGCGATCGCTAGCCCACAGCGTCGGGATGGGCTTCTTGATCACTTCTCCGCTTTCTTGAAGAGCAAGGAAGCCGCTCGTCTCGCTGACTCGGCGGCGTACAAACCTGGCGACGAGTGCCAAGGGCAACGCGAGGATAAAGGCCAATCGCCACCAGCCGATCTCCCATGGGTCTGATCGCTGGGCTAGCAGCAGTGCGGAGGCGACAGCCATGCCAGCACCGAGCCCAAGGGCCAGGGTCGCGGTATGCCAGGAAGCCAGCTGGCCGCGTTGGTAACTGGGTGCTCGTTCCAGGATGAGTACTGCTGCCACGCCCAGTTCCCCACCGGCTGCCAGACCCTGCGCGGCGCGGAGCATGATCAGTGTGATAGGCGCCAGAATGCCGATCGTCGCATAGCCGGGTAGGAATCCAACGGCCGCGGTGGCTCCGGCCATGAGGAGAATGACTGGCACGAAGACAGCGCGGCGTCCCCGAAGGTCCGCCATTCGACCGAAGAGGAGCGCACCTACGGGCCTGATGATCAGCGCGGTGCTGTAGGTGGCAAAGGCGGCCAGCATGACGACGGCGGGGTCCTCAGCCGGGAAGAACACCGGTCCGATGATGGTGGCGAATGCTCCGTAGAGGGCGAAGTCGTACCACTGCACGGCATTGCCGAGACAGAGCGTGAGTACGGCAGTCCGCAAGGAAAGCGCGCCGCGGAAGCTCTGCCACCTGGTCTGCGATGCCGACACATACGTCAGGGTAAGTGACAGACGAGGTGGTCGATCCCGATACCGTTGTCTGCAAGTTCGTGCAAGATCATCCGCAGCTCCGTCGGTGTCGCCGCGACGCGCATCACCGTTCGCTCCTGATCAAGCCGAGCTGCCCACTGCATGTAACGCAAGGTTGAGTCACTCAGCCGTCCTTCGATCCGAAATTCATAACTGCGGGACGATGCATGAACCTCCAGCGGCGTGATTCCCACAGATCGCAGATGCTCGATCAGCAAATCTACGTCCGCCGGATCGGCATCGCGCCGGGACAAAATGGTGGCCGCCGGCGCAGAGTGCCACGTGATCGCCGGAAACCTTGCGGTCAGGCTGGCGGGTGGTGCACCGCGCAATGTGATCTCGTACACCGCCCTTGCCCCTCGTGCGTCACGCGTACGCGCCGGTTCGGCCACAGTACGGAAAGGTTTAAGACATCGCGGCTTGCTGATCCGGCGACGCCGCAGGTGTAGGCGGTGCGGGCGGTGCCGGCGGTGCAGGCTGCCTCAGGTATGCCGCCAGAGCCCAGATGACCAGGAAGTCGACGACGATCACCGTCAGCGCCCACCAAGGCGAGAACGGCAACCAAACAAAGTTCAAGATCGCCGAGATCACAGCTACGATCATGCCTGCCACGCGAGCCCAGGTCTGGCCCCTGAGCAGGGAGACGCCGATCACCAGCAACGCCAGGCCGACCAGAAGGTGAATCCAGCCCCAGACCGTGAGGTCAAAGGCGTAGATGTACTCCGGTAGGACAACGAGCCACTGGTCCCTTACGATGCCCGCGAGACCCTCGAGAGCCTGGAAAGCCCCACCGATGATCATCACGACGCCGGCGAATACGGCGATGCCGTGAGCCCAGCGGCTGACAGTTTGAGTGCTTGCCATGGGGTTAATCTGCCTCCGATTCCCATTGACGGTTTGATCCTTCAGCCACGCTAGGTTCCAGCGTTCCGCGACGAATCACCCGCCGCGGGTGAATCGATGAGGGCAGTTTCTGATCGACACTCGAGCATCGAGAAGCACGCTCCAACGAACGTTCCCATGAACCGGACGCTCGCCATCTTGCTGGCGATGGCGATGTTCGTGCTCGTTGTCGACACCTCAATCATGAACGTGTCGATATCGGCGGTGGTTCGGGATCTCGAGACGACAGTCAGCGGCGTCCAGGGGGCGATCGCCCTCGAGGCGCTCGTGTCTGCCGCGTTCATCCTGATCGGCAGCAAGGTCGGCGATCTCATTGGACGCAAGCGTGCATACGTGCTCGGTTTGTTGGGTTATGCCATCGGCGCCGGTGCCATGACGGTTGCCCAGAATCTATTCGCCATCGTTGTCTTCTGGGCCATCATCGGCGGCATCGGCGCGTCACTGCTGCTCCCCGCCATGCAGTCCCTTATCCATGGCAACTTCGAAGGAGCAGCCCAGAAGCGCGTCTATGCGCTCGTCGGCGCAGCGGCTGCGATCGCGGCGGCAGTGGGACCTTTGCTGGGCGGCTTTATCACCACCTATCTCTCCTGGCGAGTCGCCTTCCTGCTCGAGCTGGTGATCATCATCGTCGTGCTCTCCGGCATCAGACTGGTGCAGGACGTGCCCTATACGGGCAGCCGAGCGGTCGACGTCGTGGGTGCCCTCCTCTCGATCTTGGGTATGGGCGGCATCGTGCTGGGCATCCTGGTCTGGCAGGAGGGCGGAGAATATGTGCTGGCGATTTTGGCCAGCGGCGCCATTGCGCTCGGTGCCTTCGCATACTGGCTCATCGGTCGCAAGCGGCAAGAAAAACCGACGCTAATCGATCCAGACCTGTTTCGGTCCAAGCACTTCCAACTGGGGATTTCCCAGCAGATGTTGCAGCAGATCTCTCTCGGGGGACTCATGATCGCCTTGCCGATCTACCTCCAGATGGTGCTCGAATACAACGCCATGCAGGCGGGCTTGTCGATCGCCCCACTGTCCCTCAGCATGTTTGGCGTTGCGATCCTCGCGGGACGAAGGGCCGGAAGGCGGCGGCCGAGTACGATCATTCGGATCGGCTTTCTGCTGCTCACCGTCGGGATTGGATTACTGTTCCCGATCGTCCCCCGGGCCGACTCCGGCTGGTACCTCCTGATTCCGTTGGTGATTGCGGGATCAGGGCTTGGCCTGCTGGTGTCTCAGCTCAACAACTACACGCTGGCACCGATCTCGGATGAACGGGTCAGCGAGGCCGCTGGGGTCAACTCAGCGGCAGGCTCTTTCGGTCTGTCCTTCGGGTTGGCATTCGCCGGCGCGATCATGTTGGCCACCCTCGCCTTCAGCTTCACCTCTATGGCTCAAGACAGCGCAGTCTTGCCTCCGGCGGATAAGGAGCGTGTCGCCGTTGCTCTCGAGGAGGATGCGGAGGTGATGAGCAACGTTCAGCTTGTTCAGCTGCTCGAGGATGAACCTCCCCAGATCCAGGCCGAGATTGTCCGTATCAATACCGAAGCTCGGCCATTAGCACTTCAAGTGGCTCTACTCGTGCCGATCATCGCAGGCCTGCTCGGCCTCCTCAATTCGTTCCGGATGAGCCGCCTGCCCGACCTGAAGCCATCATCTGCAGCAGAAGGGATGTCGATCGGTTGATTACTCGCGGAGCGGCACGCCGACATCGCGGCCGCCTTCGTGTGTCAACCGCTTGCGCGCCCGCACCGTTGTAGGGACGGGCGCGAACCCTCCGGCGAAAAGAGCCTCACCCGGGCCGAACTGACGCAGATTACCCAAGTCGGGTGACGTGTGCACCTCCCGCACCGTCTTCACCCTGAAGCCGACTACCGACCGTATACTCACCACTAGTCAACCCAGGGAGGGTCGCCCGTGGGCTCGTACCGAAACTCGGGGCTGTCAATTTCTGGCGCATCGAGGGGCAGTATTCAAAGGTGAGCAGCCTTATGTGGGCTGACGAGAGTCTGGGCAGACAGCTTGTCAATTCCATGCTGGAAGCCAAGCTTCAGCCACCACTTGCGCGGTCGGAGTGGGTGACCCGAAATCGACTCCTGGAAGAGCTCCAACGGGCCAATCAACGCCCGGTGACTTTGATTGCCGCTCCGGCCGGCTACGGCAAAACTACCGTCGTTACCCAGTGGTTGGCTTCTGTTTATCGCCCTTCGGCTGTGGCCTGGATATCTCTGGACACAGCCGACAACGAGCCGGTACGCCTGTGGACGGACATCGCAACGGCCCTTGACCGCGCGGGCTGCGTAATCGCTCGGGACATAGCAGGTTTCATCGCAGCGAGCGGCCACGACATAGCTACAGTCGTGGTGCCAAGAATCATCGACGCAATTGCTGCTTTAGCCGTGGATGTCACAGTCGTAGTCGACGACTTCGACATTGTCCGTTCTGCAGAATGCAACGAGCAAATAGATTTCTTCCTCAAGCACCTACCGCCGAATTCCCACCTGGTGTTGATTGCCCGGGCGGACCCGACCCTGCGCCTGGGTCGGCTGCGCGCCGCTGGTCAGCTTCTGGAAATCCGGGCTGACGACCTGGCATTCAACACACAAGAGGCGTCATCACTGCTGGTATCCGACGGAGTCGTTTTGTCACACGACACCGTGGGCGAACTCATGCGCCGTACGGAGGGGTGGCCGGCGGGCCTGTACCTGGCAGCGCTGTCGTTGAGCGGACGCCCAGATCCGAGTGAGTTCGTGCATCATTTCAGCGGCAACAACCGCTTCATTGGTGATTACCTTACGGAGGAGGTACTCAGCCGACAGAGCGAAGACGTACGTCAATTTATCCTTGACATGTCGATCGTAGATCGGTTCACAGCACCACTGTGTGACTATATGACTGAGGGTCGCCAATCAGCCCGAATTCTTCGCCAGCTCCAACACACCAACCTTTTTCTCATTCCACTTGACGACGAGGAACGCTGGTTCCGTTTCCATCACCTCTTTGGTGCCGTCGCCAGGAGCGCCCTCGAGACTGAACACCCAGATCGGGCAGTGATGCTTCACGGACGCGCAGCGGACTGGCTGAGTGAGAATGGCTATGTTGACGCGGCCGTTGAACATGCACTCGCCGCCGGACACAGCGATCAAGCCGCATCTCTGGTACAGGCAAGTTGGCTCCGCTATTTCGACGCTGGGCTGGGGACGACCGTACGTCGTTGGCTTCAGGACTTGGAGGCGTCACCGGCAAATCAGAACACGGCGACGGTCGTGACAGCAGCGTGGATGGCTGCACTCTCCGGTCAGAACGAAGAAATGGACCGGCGGCTGGCCCAGCTCAACAACGTTACGGACGACGTCCCGCTTCCCGATGGAACTCGGTCAGTGGAATCCGCGGTGGAGCTGATTCGAGGACTGTTCGCCTTCGGCGGCCCCTTGG